>CACWUH010000006.1 GCA_902764015.1 uncultured Methanobrevibacter sp.
TGACTGTAAACAAGGCAAATTCAACATTGACAATCAATGATAATGTTACCTTTGATTATAACACTAATGGATCCACTACAGTATCCTACACCCATGCCAGTGGTGTTAATGTTAGTGTTGTTGGTCAGCCGAATGCAATTGTTGTTGTAAATGATACAACAATCACCGTTTCAGGTTTAAATGCAGGCAATTACACTTTAACAGTTACAACAATAACTGATGCAAACCATAATAATGTCACTAAAAATGCTACAATAACTGTAAATAAAGCTAAAACACAATTAACTGCAAATGCAATTACCGCAACCTATAATGTCAACAAGGATTTGGTTATCACATTGAAGGATGCCAACGGTAATGCTTTAAGTGGTGTAAGTGTGATTGTTGATTTGAACGGTGCTAAAACATACACTACTGACAGCAACGGTCAGGTCAAGGTATCAACCAGTGGATTGGTTCCTAAAGTTTATACTGCGACAATTACTTTTGATGGAGATAATAAGTATATAAAATCAACATCCTCTGTAAAAGTCACAGTCAACAAGGCCAAACCGAAAATAGTTGCCAAGAAAAAGACTTACAAAGCCAAGAAAAAGACCAAAAAATTCACAATAACTTTAAAAGACAATAAAAACAAGCCAATCAAGAATGCTAAGGTTAGATTGATTGTCAAAAAGATAAAGAAAACAAGTAAAAAGAAGAAATCCAAAAAATCCAAAAAGAAATACAAACCAAACATAGTAAAAACCAACAAAAAGGGAAAGGCGACCTTCAAGGTCAAAAGGTTTAAAAAAGGAACCTACCAGGCCAAGATAATCTACAAAGGAAACAACTATTATACCAAGGTTACCAAAACTGTTAAAATTAAACTTAAGTAGGTGAATCATCACCTACAACTTTTTTTTATTTTGCATCGGCCTTAGACCATTCCATTACTTCCTGCCTGATTGCCTGATTGCCTGATTGCCTGAATCCTATTTTTAATCATGGCTTAACAGGTCAGCTCAGCCAACACATATTAACCTTCATGTATATATGGAACTGCCTGTATTGGGTAAGTTTGAATGTCATTGGCGACGGAGGAAGGTTTTAAATAGTGTGGGCAGCATATAGGATGTGTTATTGATCATCTTTGATTCCTGTCCTTCGGGATGGGATCCCTACCAACTTTTTTTAACTGAATATTGTTCGTATTTTTGTTATTTATGCATAATGTTCAGTAGTTAATGTCCTTTCAAAAATAATATATACTAATTTAAACACAAATATATATCAATTAATAACATAAATTGGAGGAAGAGTTTTGTTTAATAAAAAAATAATGATACTGGCAATAGTTCTTGTTTCATAACTATTATCTATGTCTGAATTAACTATCGATGTTTTAAAAAAGATTATCGAACACATACCATCAAGTTATACTGTCGAATTTAATAATGGTAATGACACAGCTAAAATCAGTGACAAAGTTGAAATCGATGTTGGATCGGAAAAACTAATATTAAAAAAGTATTAACTGGCGAAGGTTCATCTGGCTATTAATCAATTTTAACTGGGCCGCCAAAAAAGCAAGTAGTTGTGGCGGAAAGTTGGTAGAAATGTGTGTTTTTGCAGGATCCAGTATATACTGGGTGACAGGAATGAAATGATTTTGTAGGGATGAGTGTTATTGTTGAATTGTACCATGAGTAAATTAATAGTTCTTTTAATAAGTGTGATAAAAAGAGAGAGTATTGGTGTTTAAGTGACTAGTTTAAACACCATGTGTTTTTTGAGGAAAATTATATATTGGCAGATTTTTTAATTTTCCGAACGACTTGTAATTTGGAATTAAGTAATACTATTTTGGCAGTAAAGTATTACAAATCCGACATTTTTGGTATGTCTTAACTATAAGACTTGTATCAAATTAGCAAATTGTGAAAATCTAATTCAACACAATTCTAATTTTGGAGAGTATTAGTATTTTTGACTAATAATGTAGAGTGTTTAGGTTTGCCTAAATTTTAACTCTATTAATTACTTTGTCACCATAGTATATAAAGCTTTGCATTTTTTTAGGTATACCTAAATTTAATCATGCTCTTTTTGGAGGTGATTAAAAAAGAAAAAATGGTGATGTTTGCGATTTTTACAATATTTGCCAAATTGTTGCTATTTCTAAATCAAAAGATAGATTAATGCCCTATAACAGATTGATATTTAACACTGGTGATTTTGAATGTTTGAAAATTTGAATAAAACTAATGTATATGCATATTTGGCAGGAATATTTTTTGCCTGCATGATTGCATCCAACATATTGGCTACCCGGACACTGGAAATAGGTTTCATAGCTTTGCCCTGTTCGATATTGACATTTCCGATACTGTTTATTGTCAATGATATCCTGTCTGAAATATACGGTTACAAACTGACAAGGGATGTTATCTATTTGGGTTTCATCATCAATGTTGTGGCGGTTGGCCTATATCAGGTTGCCATGCTGTTTCCTTCAAGCAGTCCCAATGCCCCTGCATTTGCAGCGCTTCTCTCAACAACACCCAGACTCTTTGTTGCAGGACTTGTTTCCTATATGCTGGGCAATCTCTTAAACTCTCGTGTACTTGTCAAATTAAAGGAAAGATACCATAATCTGCTTTTTGTACGTGTTGTTGGAAGTACCATAATAGGGGAAACTGTCGATTCTGTTATTTTCATTTCCCTTTCATTCTATGGAGTTCTGCCGAATGAATTGATCATGACCATGATCTGCTGTCAGATAGTGTTCAAGGTATTGTATGAACTGATATTCTATCCGGTAACCCGAAAAGTGATTTTAAAAATAAGATCCTTGGATGAGGGGTCACTGTTTAGTCAGAATTAAAAAAAAGAGTTATTGGAAACTCATTTGAGTTTCCCTAAATTAGTTTTTGAATTTCTTCACGAACGATTTGGTTTACAAGTCCGCCGTCCGCTTTTCCTTTAAGCTCTTTCATGCACATTCCCATCAATGGACCCATGGCGCCCATCTGGCGTTCCTTAACCATTTCCTCATTGTCTGCAACGATGCCTGCAATGATTTCATGAACATCCTCGTCGCTCATCATGACAAGATTGTTGTCCTCTGCGATTTGTGAAATGTCTGTGTCAGGTGCCTTGATGGTTTCAACGGCCAGCTTACGAACGCTGTCCTTTGCGATTTTGCCGTCGGCCAGAAGGTTAAAGATATCTTTGAAGTGGTCAAGAGTTAAGGCAGTAATTTCATGTCCTTCCCTTTTGATTTCCCTGAGGTCATATGCAAGAAGTGAAGCGACTGGTGTTGCATCAACGTCAACGTCAGCTAAAATGGCCTCAAATGTATCTGCGACCTGTCTTTTGACAAGCTGTGTTGCAAGGTCTTCACTTAACATGTATTCTGCAATGATTCTGGCCTGTTTGACGTCTGGCAATTCCGGAAGGCTGTTTGCAATAGGCTCGATTCTGTCTTGGGTAATCTTGAACAGTGGAATGTCTGTTTCAAGATACATTCTGTTTGCTGTAGGTAAAGGTCTCATGTATTCGGTGTTACCGTCATCAAGAGCTTTTCTAGTCTCTTCAACAACACCTTCAAGACCTAAGTTTGCTCTTCTTTTAACCTCTTCGAGTGCGGATACTGCAATGTCCTCGTCATGTGCCACAATGATGAATGCATCCTCTTCGCCGATGTTTAAGAACTCTGTGATTTTGTCAACTTCATCCTGTTTGATTCCGTAGGCAGGAAGCTCATCGGAGTGGAAGATTCCAGCAACTCCACGTTTTTTGGCATAGCTTGCAATTTCAGTACCGAACCTTCTTCCCGGCTGCACTTCACGGCCGATCAAACCGGCGTAACCTTTCAATACAACTGCCTTTATGGTTTCAGCGGATTTCAATATCTTGGATTCTGTGTCTTCAAGAAGCTCATCAAGGTCATGGATTTCTTCTAAAACTTCAGCGTTTCTTGCCTGAAGCTCATTTCTGATGTCGATTAATGCCAGTTGCCTTTGAACTTCACGGTTGACTATTTCAGCCATCAGGTCCAAGTCCTGAACACCCTTGATTTCCACACGTGCACCTTCTGCAATGGAAATATTCAGGTCCTGTCTGATTGTACCGAGGCCTCTTTTGACGTTGGTACTTCTCAATATCTGACCGAGCATGTATGCAACTTCCCTTACCTGTTCCGGATGGTGCATTGAAGGGTCGGTTGTGATTTCAGCAAGAGGTATTCCCAAACGGTCCAGTCTGAATTCTGTAAATCCGTCTTTTGTTTCAACCCTTCTTGCTGCATCCTCTTCAAGACCAAGGCTTTCAATGACAACTTTTCCGTAAGGGGTAAGCAGATAACCGTCGGTTGCAACCATACCTGTTCTCTGGAAACCTCCGGTGTTACTTCCGTCAATAACCTGTTTTCTCATTGTGTGGAATTCGTCAACTATGTGCATGTTCATGAGGCATGCGATTGTAATACATATGTCCAGTGCTTCTTCGTTCAGGCTGTGGGGAGGTTCGTCATCGTTTTCAACAAGGCAGGTGTGCTTTGCAAAGTTTTCGTATTTGAAATTGAGTCCCCTTAAGGATTCCTGCAGTGCAGCACGGTCGATTTCTCCAAGCTCTGACTGGGTTGGCCTTAGCTTTCTTTGAACGAGTTCATCAAAATCGTCATCAACAAGCTCTGTTTTACATGGGCAGAACAGCTTGTGCTGACTGTTCAACTGTTGGTGAATCTCAAGTCCCATTTTCAATCCTAATTTTTCATAATCATAATCCATGCTATCACCTTAGTTCAAGAAATCCCTGATTGTGGATTTTTCTTTAAATTCACCTGCAACATTTGTTTGCATAATCTCTTTTACCTTTGCATAATCGTCACTTTGACCTAATGCCCAGCATAATTTAACATATGTTGTTTCGGGGGTCATGTCACGGCCGGATATGACTCCTGCATCAAGAATGTTACGTCCGGTTGAGTAGACGTTCATGTTGACCCTTCCGTAAAGGCATTGTGAGGTCATTATCACAGGGATGTTTTCATCCTGTGCCCTTTTGAATGAGTCAATGAGGTCATTAGGCACATGTCCGAGACCGGTTCCCTCAATTACAAGGCCTTTGTAGCCTTTGTCAATGTGATATTCGATAAATTCTTTGGAAATGCCAGGGAAACTTTTGATGAATCCGACTTTCTCTTCAATGCCGGTATTAAGCTCCAATTCATTTTCTCCACGTTTGGTATATTTGTACTCAGGGTTGATTTCAACATTCTTGTTTTGGATTTTGGCAATTGGCTGAGCGTTTATGCTTCTGAATGTGTCCCTTCTTGAAGTGTGCATTTTCCTGACCTTTGTTCCTTTATGTAAGTAGGTGTATTCGTCATTCAGGCTTCCATGCATACAGACGCAAACTTCTGCAATGTCTGATTTTGCAGCGATTACAGAATCGATCAGATTGATGTTGGCATCGCTTGAAGGTCTGTCGGAACTTCTCTGAGCACCTGTAATTATGACGGGTACAGGAGTCTTAAGCATGAAGCTCAATGCGGCTGAAGTGTAGTGCATTGTGTCGGTACCATGGGCTATTACAACACCGTCAGAGCCATTGGAAATGTCATTTGCGACTTCCTCTGCTGCCTTAACCCAGTATTCAGGTTTCATGTCTTCACTTAAGATGTTATAGAGTGCCTTAACGTTGTAGTTGGCATAATCCAATAATTCAGGATTTGCCTTTACCAGATCTGATGCGGTAAAAGCAGGGTGTACCGCTCCGGTCCTGTAATCGATGACGGAGGATACTGTACCTCCTGTTGAAACTATTGAAATGTTCTGTTTGGCATCATCATATGGAATTTCGGTTTGGCCAAATCCTATTTTTGGCTTTTCACCCTTTTCAATGAGTTCTGCAGTGGTATCTTCGATAGCCACACCAATGTTGTAACCGCTTGATAATTTTATTACAATATATCCGTCGTCCGCATCTTCCGGCCTGTCAAGCAGAATACCGGTATAGGAGATGTCCTGCTTGTTGACTTTGATTTTGTCTCCTATACCTAAACCGTAATTTTCTATATAATTTTTAGCATTTTCTTTATAAGTCATCAAATCACGCTATGAATTGTTTTTTATCCATTCAGCTCCAGCTTCTAGAACTTCAATGTTCACATCAATGACCTTAGGTTTGGATGCAAACATTTCTCTGATTGCATTTTCATAGGATTCACGTTTTAAAACATCGCCCAGTTCGGTCAATGCTCCTAAAAGTGCAGTGTTTGCAGTTCTGGCATTGCCGTGTTCCTCTGCAATGTCCACACAAGGCATTGCAATGACCTTAACGTCACGGTCTGTTTCAAACTCTCCTATTTTAGCGTCATAAAGTATTACTCCGCCTTCTTTAACGTCCTGTGAGAACTGCTCTAAAGATGGCTTGTTTAAGGCAATGAGAATGTCAATGTCATCAACAACAGGGGTTCCGATTGTTTCATTGGAGATTACAACAGAACAGTTTGATTTTCCTCCTCTCTGTTCCGGTCCGTAGCTAGGATACCATGAAACATGTTTTCCTTCAGCACATGCGGCCTGAGCGATTGTCAATCCTGCACTCAATACTCCCTGACCGCCGAATCCGGAAACCTTGATGCTTACAGGTTTCATATCATCATCGACATATCCTGTTCCTTCGCCTCTGTTAACGTTAAATATCTTATCCAGTGATTCGGTTGAAAAGTCACTGGCAGGTCTTTTTACAGGTTCCTTGGTATATAGATTATTCCTGAAGTTTTTGACTGGGAATTCCTTTTCCATCTGTTCCTCAATGAATTTCTGTGCACTTGCAACGTCCTGTTTGAGGTTGGTAGGACAAGGGGATAGGACTTCCACAAATGAATATCCCTTTCCTTCCTTTTGAACTGTCAATGCCTGTTTGATGGCATATTTTGCAAGCCTGATTTTCAATGGATTTGCAAGGGAAACCCTTTCGATGTATACTGGTGCCTTTAATGTGTTGATCAGTTCACACATGTGTGTAGGGTGTCCTGCATAGTCAGGGTCCCTTCCGGTCTGGCATGTAACTGTCTTTTCACCAATAAGGGTAGTTGGTGCCATCTGTCCGCCTGTCATTCCGTAAACTGTGTTGTTTACGAAAAACACTGCTATCTTTTCTCCACGGTTTGCAGCCTGCAGGGTTTCATTCAAACCGATTGAGGCAAGGTCTCCGTCTCCCTGGTAGCTCATGACAATTGCATTGTCTTCAGCTCTGGAAATTCCTGTAGCAACGGCAGGTGCCCTTCCGTGAGCGGTCTGGAAGTTGCCGCAGTTGAAATAGAAATAAGCATATACGGAACATCCAACTGGGGAAATCATAACGCATCTTTCCTGGATTCCAAGCTCGTCCATACATTCCGCAATCAATTTGTGTAAAATTCCATGTCCACAACCGGCACAGTAGTGGGTAGATTGAATATTTGTTCCTTTTCTGGGATATTCTTCTAAAAGGGATTGTGGATTTCTACGTACCTGTAATTCATAATCTTTATTTTCCTTATCACTCATTTTTCCACATCCTCTAATCAATTATATTTGGACTTGCCTTTTCCTCACTTCTTTCGGATAGGTCTATGTCTTCATCGTCAATGCCTGCTATCTCATAAATCTTAGCAAGTATATGTTTCAGTTCAATCAGGTTTCCGCCCATTCTGTTGACCAGATGGGTGTCATCTTTTCTGAGTGCTGCAAACTGCACATCAGCCAAGAGTTGGCCATTGCTCATTTCAACTGAAATGAAGCTCACTCCTTTATCTGCCAATTCTTTCACTCTGTCAACAGGGAAAGGTGATAATGTAATCGGTCTTAAAAGTCCGACTTTCACGCCTTTCTCACGGCTTTTGTCAACAGCTGATCTTGCAATTCTTGAACTGATACCGAATGATACCAGAACGATATCTGCATCATCAACCTGATATTCGTCATAGATTACCTCTTCAGCTTCGATTTGCGCATATTTTTCCTGAAGCTTGAAGTTGAAGTCTTCCAAGTCGTTAAAGTCATTGTAAATTGAAGTAATGAGATTGTCCATGGTTTCTGCATTACCTTTCACTGCCCAAGGCTTGTCGTTTTTAGGTTCGATTGCCTTTTCCGGAAACACTAAAGGTTCTGCCATCTGGCCTAGGGTACCGTCGGCTAAAACCACAACAGGATTTCTCCATTTGTCTGCAAGTTCAAAGGCTTTCATGGTCAGGTCGCACATTTCCTGCACGCTGTTCGGAGCAAGAACTATGTTTTTGTAGTTTCCATGACCTCCGCCTTTTACGACCTGGTTGTAGTCTCCCTGTTCAGGTCCGATGTTTCCAAGTCCAGGCCCTGCCCTCATGATGTCCACAATCACTGCAGGAAGTTCAGCTCCCGCAAGGAATGTGAATCCTTCCTGCATTAGGCTGATTCCAGGTCCGGATGATGAGGTCATTACTCTGTGGCCGGTTCCTGATGCACCATAAACCATATTGATTGATGCCTCTTCACTTTCAGCCTGCACGAAGTTTCTTCCAACCATAGGGAAGTATTTTGAAGCCTCATGCAAGATTTCACTTGCAGGGGTAATTGGGTATCCGAAAAAACAGTCGCATCCTGCATACATTGCGCCGATGACAACTGCAGTATTTCCTTTTACCATCTGATTGCTCATTTATTTCCCTCCTGCTTTGGCCTTAATCATTTTGGCCACTGAATCGTTTACAATCTTTTTATACTGATGTACTTCCAGCGCCAGTGGTTCAGGGCATGTAAAGTAGCAGTCCTTACATCCTGTACATCCATTGCCGCTGTAATAAGCAAATGCCTTTGCATATTTCCTTATTTATAACTGGATAAGATATCTCTTCTGTCATTTATATCATCTGAATTATTTATTGTAATCTTTTTCTCTGATTTCAACTCTTCTTGTTTTACCGCTGATGGTTTCCGGAAGTTCATCCACATATTCAACCATTCTTGGGTATTTATAAGGAGCGGTTACATTTTTAACATGATTTTGAATGTCTTTTGTAAGTGAATCTGATGGTTCGAAGCCAGGCTGCAAGACAATGCTTGCCTTTACTATTTGGCCTCTGATTTCATCAGGATAACCGGTAATTGCACAGTTTTGAACCGCTTCGTGAGATAAAACTGCACTTTCAACTTCATACGGTCCGATACGATAGCCTGAAGATTTGATTATGTCATCGTTTCTTCCGACAAAGTGAACGTATCCTTCTTCATCAACCCATGCAGTATCTCCGCAGTGGTAGTATCCGTGATGAATCTGCTTTCTGTATTTTTCATCATCATTCACATAATCTTTAAATAATCCCGGATTTGGACCGTCCTGCAATTTGAAACAAAGTTCTCCTTCATCTCCGATTTCCACTCTTTCATGATTTTCATCAAGTAATCTTAAATCAAATAGTGGAGAAGGTTTTCCAATGGATCCCACTTTTGCATCCAGCCAGATGAATGTTCCGATTGATAAGGTTGTTTCGGTTTGGCCAAACCCTTCCTTGATTCTTAATCCTGAAATATCATAGAATCTGTCTGATACTTCAGGAGGGAGAGGCTCTCCGGCTGTGGTTACATAAGTGAAATTTGAAAAGTCATAACCCTGGATATTCTCTTTAATCAGGAATCTGTAAACTGTTGGAGGTGCGCAGAATGTATTGACCTTATATTTGATTACATTCTCGAGCAGTTTTATTCCATTAAACCTGTCATAGTCGTAAATAAATATTCCTGTTCCGGCAATCCATTGTCCATAGATGTTTCCCCATACTGCCTTGCCCCATCCGGTATCGGCTGCACTGTGATGGATTCCATCCTCTACAACATTGTGCCAGTATTTTGCAGTTGGTATGTGGCCTAATGAGTAGGTGTGCTTATGTGAAACCATTTTTGGAAGGCCGCTTGTTCCTGATGTGAAATAGATTAGGAATATTTCCTCGGCATAGGTTTTATCCTCTCCGGTAGGCCTTTCAAATATAGGACTTTGTTCTTTAATTGCCTCATTGAAATTTATCCAACCGTCTCTGTCAGTTTCAATAACCACTTTTTTCAATTCATAATCAAGGGTTTTTTCAGCTTCCTCATAATCCGGAAGCAGGGAATCCTCCTCGATTGAAACGACCATTTTCACATTTGCCTCTTTTAATCTGAAGTCAATGTCATGAAGTTTGAGCATGTGTGTGCCCGGAATAGGTATCGCTCCGATTTTGTGCAATGCAACCATGCAGAACCACCATTCATACCTGTTTTTAAGGGTTAACATTACACAGTCGCCTTTTTTAATTCCTAAACTTTTAAAGAGGTTTGCGGCTCTGTTTGAATATTCTTTCATTTCCCTGAATGTGAATGTGTGTTCTTCATCATGGTCATTAACCCAAATCAAAGCTATCTTTTCAGGGTCGATTTCTGCGTATTTGTCCACAACGTCGAATCCGAAGTTGTAGTCATCATTATATTTTAGTTTAAAATTTTCGTGAAAATCTTCATAAGAGTCAAAGTCGACTCTTTCTACAAAATCTCCTATTAATGATGTCATTAAAATTACTCCTAATAAATATTATATGATTACTGCTAAGAATTTAGCCGGTTTATCGTTTAGCGCTACCATTGCATGTCTGTGTGTTGAATCAAAGAAGATACAGTCTCCTTCGTTCAGTATGATTTCGTTATTGTGTATATAAATCTTTAATGAGCCTTCAAGGACATAGTTGAACTCCTGTCCGGGGTGTGAGTTGAGTGAAGGTGCAGGGTTCTTTTTGGGGTCAACCACCACAAGGAAGGTTTCGGCCTTTTTGTGAATGAATTTGGAGCATAGGTTTTCGTGGGTGTATTCCTTGCTCCTGTCGACTGAAACCCCTTTGTTTGCACGGGTGACGTCGAATATGTTCATCCTGCTTTCCTCACCGGTTAATAATAATCCTAAATCAACTTTAAAAATATGTGCAAGTTCATATAGAAAGCTTGCTGGGATGTCTATTTCGGCGTTTTCATATTGGATGTAGGTTTCTTCTGTAATGTTCAATTCTTCTGCGATTTGTTTAATAGTAATGTCTGACAGTTCTCTCAATTCTCTAATTCTGTTTCCAATATCTTTGTTGTATTCATTCATTCATAAACACCTATTTTTTTCAATTGATTTTTTTATATTATAATATACATTATAATATTATATGTTTTGGATTTAACTTTATATAAACCTTATTAAAAATCGTTAAAATTCGTTATAAATTTTCTAAACGGAAAATTTTGTTTTGGATTTTTTCTTGAAAAATATGGGAAAGTTTTAAATACTTCAAACTTTTAATTTTAATTAAAATATTAAGGAGAAAATCAAATGACATCTAATGAGATAGGAACCAACATAATCTTCAAAAAGCAATTGGGATTGAATCTGGAAATAGACCAGAAATATGTTGGTTTGAAAATGAAGGAAAACAATATTCTGTCTTTTAACTTCAGGGTTCCTGGGGATTTGAAGGATGAAGTCGAAGCCTACTTCAAGAGATTCAAATTGGGTGAGCCAATCATGGTTGACATTGGAGGAACCGGAGATATAAAGTGCGATTTTAAAGGAATCTCTCCTGTCTTGAAAAATAAGGATGAAATTGACAAATATTTCCTGTCTGCCACTCTACAGGAAGACAAGAAGTATGATCCTTTGGAAGAAGAAAAATGTGAAACCTGCAGTGGATGTGGATTCCACTAATCTATTTTTTTTAACTATACTGTTTTTTAAGCTCTTTGCATTCTCTAATAACATATCTTATCAGGTAAAAGCTGCCGATGATTGTAATTATTACGAATGGTATGAACCAAGGGAATTCCGAGAGAAATGCATCCACGCCGCTGATTTGAAGAAGGGTTGCAACCACATTGTTTATGAAGTGAACGCTCATTGGAATCAGGATATTGTCTGTTTTCAGGTAAAGAATACACATGCAGACTCCGAATATGAATGCACTTGTTATTCCGCCGAAATCATGGCCAATGGCAAATATGAATGATGATATTATCATTGCAGGGAATATTCCAGTTCTGATTTTCAATCGGTTAAATAATACTCCTCTAAAGACCAGCTCTTCCATTATTGGGGCGAATATTATTGCGCCGATTGTATCGAGGATAACTGCGCTTGAATCGACATCGACAGTATCCACGTCCCATACTGAAATCCATGTGGGATCGGTCATTCCTATTATGAGGTCAACTGATGATATCAGGAATGTGACGAAAAATGCAAACAGTAGGTTTGTTGCAAAAACAAAAAGTATCTCTTTTTTGGTATGCTCTTCGAATATGTTTTCGATATTCTGGTCAAGGCCTCGGGTTCCTCGAAGTGCCCAGACGAATAATAATGCACCTATCAATAGGAAAACTATAAAGAACAGTTCGTCTGATTCACCAACATCCGGAAAGACGACCGCAAGAACTCCTGTCAATATTGCAGTAAGGATTATTCCAACGATCAGCTCCCTTATTCTGATGGTTCTTAGTCGAACATTGAAATCGGTGATGCTTTTATCCATAGTATCAACACTCTATAAGATGGTCTTAAACCATTCGATGGTTTCTATTAGCTGGGATTCAAAATTGTTTGAATCGATTTTTAAGCCTATCTTTTCCATATTGCGGACATCGGCCAGGGAATGTTTGATGTCTCCAGGCCTTTCGGGCAGGTATTTAGGTTCCAGATCACTTCCCAACACATCCTTTACAATCTCATATAATCTGTTGATTGTTAACTTTTCGCCGGATGCAATATTGATGATGCCGTTGTAGTCTGTCTTGCATGCGTTGACATTTGCTTTGACGATGTCCCCAACATAGACGAAGTCTCTGGTCTGCTCGCCATCCCCATATATTTCGGCCTGTTTGCCTTCGAGAAGTGCGCTGATGAAATTGGGAATCACTGCGGCATATTGGGAATTCTTGTCCTGATGGGGTCCGAACACGTTAAAGTATCGGAATGCAACATAGTTCAGGCCGTAGCTTTCATAGAATGATCTTAAATATAGTTCACAGCTTGCTTTTGAGGCGGCATAGGGAGATGTTGGCATAGGCTGCTCGGTTTCCTTCAATGGCATATTCCTGTTTTCACCATAAACGGAAGATGATGATGAGAATACGATTTTTTTAACATCATTGTCTGCAGCTGACTTTAAGAGTTTTACGGTTGCATTGAGATTTATTTCATTGCACTCTTTAGGTTTTTCAACGCTCAACGGAACGCTGGCCAGAGCTGCAAGGTGGAAAACATAATCGATGCCTGATGTCAAATCATCCAAATTAGTATTACAGATGTCTGCTTTGATGAAATTCAAATTTTCATGTTCGGGATTATCTAAATTTTTCATGTTGCCTGTGGAGAGATTATCGATTATGGTAATCTTGTTATCCTCCATTAATTCATTGGCGATGTGAGAACCGATAAATCCTGCTCCACCTGTAATTAAAATGTTTTTATTTTTCATTAAGCCACCATTAATTAATTTAAATTATAATTAAGCAATTAATATTATTTTTAAGTAACAATATTTATATATTGGCTAAGCAATATAAATTTATCTTCATTTGATATTTTATTGGCTTATATTGTAGCTATTGTTTGTTCTATCGTTGTAGCTTTAGTTTTAAGGTTACCTTTACTTCCTAGCAAGCCATATCGGTATTCTTTTGATGTGAGTGCATTATATCCGACTCCGATAATTGCTATTGGTATTCTTTCGATATTTCTAGTTTTAAACTATACTTTCATGTATAATGGATTAGTTTTGGCAGCAGTTATTGGTGTTTTATCTGCATTGTTTGTGAAATATCTGTTTGATTTTGTATTTCCGAAACCTCTGGATGAAAATGCGGGAGAGGATATGAATGAATGAGGTAATTGGAATAATAATTGCCGCAATTCTTTGTTGGTTGAATTTTGTAATTGTGGATACATATTTCGGACTTCCCGAACAGTCTGGCGTTAGAGGTGCCAGGATAATTGGTAAAGACGTCGAAAAAAGAGGGGGAGATATTGCTGGCGGGTTTTTCCAAGGAAACATTTTATGTTCTCCTGATGCATCTGCCGGTACATTAATGGCTTCTATTGGATATATGCTTTTAGGAATCCCTGGAGGGATAATCGCAGCATTTCTGGTATTCATTGGAAATAGGTTATGCGCCGATCCAGGATATGCCGGAACTACAGGATGTTTGACGGCCACTGCAATAATATTTTTAACATCTTTCATTGGTTTGACACCTGAAATGTTCATTGTGGGAATGGTCATTGCCATATTTACGATTATGGGCATCGATCAGGCTAAGGTCTCAGTGGTTTTGGGCAAAATTGCCAAAAAATTCAATAGGCATGCTAGAGAGTGATTATATGTATGTTGAAATTATAGGTATTATAGTCATATTCGTAGCATTGAGGGCTCTGGTTACAAGAAACAGGGCTGAAAGACTATTATATTTAAATGTCATTGGCTTTGGAGTTTCTGCAATCATCGCATTGGTAATCAATACTCCATTTGCTCTTTTTGTTGCTGCAGCATTCTTCATATGCTCAACAATCAGCGCTAATGCTATTGCTTACACCTTAAACAGGCTAGATGATGAAATATTGTTGGAGGAGTAAATATGGAATTTCTCGTATCAATAATTGCAATAGCTTTGATGGTTATTGGAGCGTTTGGCGTAATATTCATGAAGAAACCATTGGACAAGGTTATAATGTTCGATATAATGGATGCAGGATTCGTTTTAGTCATCGTATTGTTCAAATATATGGATGTCGCATTGTTTGCAGCGCTTGCAGGTCCATTGTCCACTTTAATATTTATCTTATCAATTGTGAAAATCAAAGAGGTTAGAACCAATAAAATCGCAGGTGGTGATGCCAGTGATTAGCGTTCCATTATTCTTCTATTTTGGAATCGTTCTGGCCATTGTAGGAAGCATCGCTACTGCCTGGGGTCCGGGAGTCAGTGACCCTGTAATCAGGACATTCAATACTGAAGTCGCTTCAATCGGAGTATGTCTGGTATTGCTGTGCTATAATCATACCTTGGCATTGCTGACACTGATTGCAACGACTGTTATCATCACATTAATCTTATTTAGAGCCATTATTCGCTTGGAAGAGATGGGGGCAGATGTATGAGGATTGGAGCTTTATGGAACAAGTTGGCAGAGCCTAAGAATATTCCTCGTCTTTTCGCATTCAGCCTTGGAATAATTTTAATCATTGGTCTGATTGTGCCTTTGGCATTGAATCCCGAACAGCTGTATGTCAGGCCCGCTCCTCAAGTGCAGGTTGATGAAGGGGTGGCTATCGCACCTTATGCAAGAGGGGGAGTGCCGTTGGAAGAGGCAGGAAACATCTCTCCTCAATATCCTGAAAATGCAGAGAGCTTAGGAATGATTACGGGATACATGTCGCCGCTGGCAGAGTGGATATCATCAATTTCGCCTTACTTCGGCACGACAATATATTCATCTCCAGGAGGACTTATAGATGAAATACTGTACTATACAAGGGGTTTCGATACGATACTCGAATCCAGTATCCTGATGATGTCATTCATCATCGCTTCATGGCTGGCCATCAATTATACCATGAACAGAAAGAATGATGAAGGCGAAATTAAAAAAGATGTAAAAAAGGCCATCAATGATTCGGCTAAAGTGGCTAGCCAAGTCAAGGCAAATGATGCCAAAGCAAGAGCTAAACAGTTAAGGAGGGATAACTGATGTTCGTTCCTCCAGAATTCGTTAGCATGTATCTGCCTGCAATCTATGCTGGACTTATTGTCGGATTTATTGGAACCATGGCAATTGCAATCAACAGAAGGGAACTGCACATTCTCATCCTGACTGACATCGTTGGCCTTGCCATGATATTCGTCGTTTCTGCGGTAGGAACTGATTTGGCGGAAGCGTTGATTTTGCCCGGTTTGGTAGTGGAGCTGGCCGAAACATTGGCAATTTCTGAAATTTTGATTACACGAGAAATGCGAAAAATTGAACAGGATCCAAGAGCTAATCTTGCCAAGTCCTCTTCGATTTTCCCGCAGGCATTCTCTTTGGATATGGAGATAATGACCACTGCACCTAATTTCATAGCACTGGTCTTGATTGGATATGGAATTCTTTTGACTGGTTTTACCGGTGGAGCGGTAGCTGGTGGAGGAATTGTATTTTACGCGTTATCTAAAAAAGCAAGAGGACTTCCAGTATTGATGTTGGATGGTATTGCCGGGGTTTCCGGTATTGCATGGTGTCTATGGATAATAGGATTCCTATTGTTGTTTGTAATTCCGCAATACTGGCTATTAGGTTTGTTCCTGGCTGCATGTGGACTGTTGTTAAAAGTAGCTTCCAAAGTGGGCCTTATCGGTCTGCTTATGAGAGAGGACATTGATAATGAGTAGGTGAGAAAATGGATTTCGTTACGCTTGGAGGAAATTTATTTGGAACAATCCCTCTTGGGGACATTGTGTTATATATAACTCCATTCAATCTGTTCTTGTTTGCAGTTTTACTTGGGTTTACAGTATTGATTGGATTGAGCAAACCTGAAACACAAGTCGAAGCCACTATGCATTATCTGAATAATACGGAAGTCAAGGTAGGTCCGAAAGAGCTTAAGCAAAGAAGATTCCTATCAGTGCTGTGCGGCATTGCATCTGCAGGAGCCATGATTACTGGAGATCTGTTCAACTTCACGCTGTTCATGGCTTTAGTCGGTATCCTGAATATCGGTATCGTATCTGCAGTAAAGCAGACCACCGTATTGAATTCAGCATTCAATTACGGCCTGATTGCCATGATGTGCAGTCTACCTTTGTTTGGTGGTGCGGCTATCATTCTTGCGGCAACAGGCACATTATCACTTGCAGCCCTATCTCAGATGCCTGCAAGCCCGATGGTGGTATTCGGAGCAGTATTGATGTTGCTTGGTATTTTAGGTGAAAGCGGAGTTGCACCGTTCTTTGCAAGTAAGGCAGAAATGTTCAGGACTGCAGGATCTCCATATATTGTTATTATTCACTTAAGTTCATTGTTTATTATTGTAAGAGCTGTTGAAATATTGTTATTGGTATTGTGGTAGTGGGAGTATGGTAAATCAAAGAATTACATGTATAATATTATTGGCATTATCAACAATAGCTATTCTTGCATGTCTGGTTATAGATTTTGAGGCATGGATAGTCTATGCAGTTGCTATATTTGGTATTCCATTATGGATTTTATCATTGGGCCTATTGACAATGGCCAAACCTAAACCTGAAGATGTGGAAGGAAGGGTCAAGGAGCCATTCACTGGATATTAGAGGTGTATTATGAATTTAATGGCAGATATTTTAATCAATGTTATTATCGCTTTTCTGGCGGGAAGCCTGCTTTTGGGTTTGCACAGGAAAGTCATGGCACGTGTGCAGAAACGTCCTGGACCACCTATTGTCCAGCAGCTGATACACTCCTTGAAATTTTTCTTTAAGGAAACTGCATTTCCAAAAACGGTATCTAAGGTATTTTACATAGGAATCGTATTTATTTTGGCACTGATTTGGGTTGTTGGAGTCATTGTAGGTCCTGTGGCTCATGATTCATTATTGATACTGTTCGGCGTTTATGCGGTCTACAAGATTGTTGAGCATAACTCCGGTTCAAGTTCCGGTTCACCATACGGTAAGCTGAGTTGTGTAAGGGCAGTGTTGTCAGCGGCAACAGAGCTTCCTTTATTTGCAGCCATAGTATTTGTTTACTTGGTTACTGGTACAATGAATATTGGAGAAATCATTGCTTACCAATCAGTCCATGGTCCGTTAGTATTTTCAATTCCGCTCGCAGCTCTGATGTTTTTCATGTTAATCATTACAAAATCCCCATACTCTCCGTTTGCGATAACAAAAGACAAGGTTCTGATTTCCGGATTTGAAACCGAGCACTTCGGATTCTTAAGAGGCTTCATGCTATTCTCAGAGGCTATTGCATGGTATGTATTGCTTTGGGTATTCCTGACAATATTCTTCGGACCGCTTAATGCTGTCGGATATCTGATTGGAATGATTGTAATTTCAGTAATCACTGGATTCATTAATGCAACAACTCCATTGTTAAGTCCAAACCATTCGGTCATGACTCAAATCACCATAGGTGCAATCTGCTTTGCAGGAACTGTACTGATGATATTTACAGGGGTGGTGGCATGAACAGCGAAGATGTAATTGTCTATTTCACAGCCATCGTTGCTGTTGGAATGATAGTCATAGGAATATTGACAACCGCCTTGCACTCATATCTCATTGCTCCGATAGTCATTGTTGGAGTTGTCATGGCGATTCTGGTGTTGCTTTCAAAGGGCAACTTTGCGCATAAGATAGAAAGTTTAGAGAAAGTATGTTTTGTAATAACATTTTTGGCAATAGTATGCTCATTCATATTGCTTTATAAACCTATGTAGGAGATATTATGTTAGATTATATGATTTATTTGCTTACATTTGCTGTCGGATCCATTCTTGGTCTGCTTTATAGCTACAAGCAGCATGGGGAACCATTTGTTGCAGTGACCAAGTTCAATATTCCATTCGCCATAGTTTCAATTCTGGGATGGGTTTTAGGATTCTGTTCAGGAAATATGATTCTATCGGCAATCGGTTTTCTCCTTGCAGGTTTTGTAATGGGTGAAAGACCGGGATACGGTAGGAAAGAGACTGCCGTAGGTTTGATTATTGCGATTATTGTATATTTATTATTGAATTGGCATGTGATGTGATGTAAATGGATGACGATGCTAAATTGGAATTGATGCAAAGAAGAATTGTTAAAAGTTTTGCAGTGCAAAGAGATGTTATAGTTCCTCTTTCAGAGGAATTTGACTGTACTGTTGAGGAATTGGAAGAGGTTTTCTTCCATCTGTTTGACATGTCATCTCTTCAGGCATTACACGCAACATTTGAATCGGCTCAGGACATTTGTCTGTACCAAAAGCTCAATGCCGATTTGAGATTGTGCTGGTTTAATGGCACTTTGGAGATAATATCCGATGAGGATGCAAGAAATCTTAAAATGAAATTGGTAAATGAAATAAAAAACGGAAAATCTTATGAAGATGCCTTAAAGGAAGGTCAATTGGAATTATTTGAATTATTGAAAAAAGAAGCGATATATTAATGTTTATTCAATTATTAGATAAAGAGGGAGTACAATGTTAGATGCTATTAAGGATGTTGTGAGAAAAAGCTCAATTCACGTCTGCATAGTCAATTGCGGAGGATGCAATGGCTGTGATGTGGAATGCGTTGCACTGTTGTCCCCAAGATATGACTTGGAGCAATTCGGTATTTATGTTCACAACAATCCTCGTGAAGCTGATGTTCTGTTGTTGACCGGTGCTGTAACCGAACAATGGACGGACAATTTAAAAAGAATTTATGATAAGGCTCCTGAACCGAAAATAGCGGTAGCTGTTGGAAACTGCCCGATATCCGGGGATGTATTTGCCCAGGAAGGAGGTCATGTAAATGCGCCTGCATCCAATTTCATTCCGGTTGCAGCGGAAATCCCTGGATGTCCGCCAAGGCCTAATGAAATATTGGAAGCCATTCTGGCTGTTGGGCCTCAAGCTATTGCTGATAGAGGGAGGGAACAAAAATGATAGTGCCTATTGGTCCGATTCACCCAGCTTTAAAAGAACCTATCAGATTGAAACTGCAGACTGAAGGCGAAAGAGTGGTTAAGGCGGAAATAGAATATGGCTATGTCCATAGGGGAATTGAAAAGATTATTGAAGGAAAAACCTGGCAGAAAGGAATCTATCTTTCAGAGCGTGTATGTGGTATCTGTTCATATGAGCACACACAAACATTTGCAGAAACTATTGAGGCAATTTCAGATGTGGACGTGCCTCCAAGAGCCCAATTTTTAAGGGTCATTGCAAACGAGCTTGACAGAATCCAAAGCCATCTGCTTGCAAATTCCACTTTCTTCAAATCAATGGATCATGAAACTCTTTTCATGCACGTATTGGAGTTGAGGGAATATGCAATGGATTCAATTGAACTTTTGACCGGAAACAGGGTCAATATGGGTTGGAATGTTGTTGGCGGAGTCAAGATGGATGCTGATGAGCGTCATTTCGAGCCGATACTTGAAAACCTCAAAAAGATTGAAGACCGCTTTGAGATAGTCAGGGCACTGTTTGCAGAAGGTCCTGCATTGGCTTTGAGATGCAAGGGCATAGGATATATGTCCAAAAAAGAGGCCATTAAAGGCCGTTCTGTCGGCCCTATAGGACGAGCTTCAGATGTTAAGGAAGATTATAGGGTTGGACACTATACTTATGATGATTATTTTGATTTTAAAGTAATTAGGCGAAGCGAAGGAGATAATTATGCAAGAACAATGACTAGATTCGATGAGATTCCCGAATCCATCAGTCTGGTTAGGCAAGCTATTGAAAACATTCCTGATGGTGAAGTTCGTACTCCCGCTGAAATCAAATCAGGTTACGCAGTTCGAAGAAATGAGGCTCCTCGCGGAGAAGTTACATACATGATTGAAACCAACGGCAATCTAATCAAGAACATTTCAATCAGGACTCCAAGCATTCCTAATATGGATTCCTGCGCAAAATACATGATTCGTGATGTTCCGACTGTTGCGGATGCGGTATCCACTTATGCTTCATGCGACCCTTGCGTTGCATGTGCCGAAAGGGTGGCAATCACTGATGAAGCCGGCAAAACCATTGTAAAAAGATGGGATGAGGTGATATAGATGTCATCCCTGATGTGGTATATTTTTGATTTTGCCCGTAAGGCTTGGGCTGATGCATTTGCAAATGCAAAAAATGAGCCTGAAATATCTGAAAAGCCGGAAAGGTTTAGAGATTTTCCAAAAGTCAACAAGCAATATTGTATTGGATGTGGAGCATGTGTTGCATCCTGTCCTTCACCGAGTGCAATAAAGTTGATTCGTGATGAGGACAGTGAAAGCGGCGAAGGATTCACATATCCTATAATCAAGTTGGGAGCATGCATACGCTGCGGCTTTTGTGCCGAAGTCTGCCCGACCGATCCAAAGACATTGGAATGCGGTGAAAATCATCTGATTAGGCCTGAATTCAACATCGTCCCATCAAAAAGGCAATACCTGGTTGATGATTACCTATGCATCAAATGTAAGAAATGCCTGAAGCAGTGTCCTGTCGATGCAATCAGTGAAATCGACGGCAAGGTTGTCGTAGACCAGCTCAAATGCATTTCCTGTGGGGATTGTGTGGAAGTCTGTCCTGTAAATGGTGCAATGAAGGCGGTGTTTGTCGATAACCTGCAGGACCAGAAGGATCTGATTCTTTTATGTGTGGAATATCTTGAAGACTTCATCAACTCTAAGGAGGAGGACTTGAGGTCCTTGGAAAAGAACGGGCTTCTGCAGTATGATGTGCCATTGTCCAACATATGGGACAAGGCGCTGAAGATAATTCCTGATGAGGAGATAGCTTTGGAGATTATAACCAATGCGGTAAACAGGCTTAAGGTCAGAATCATCGATTGGGACAAGTCTAAATGCAAAAAATGTCAATTATGTATTCCGGACTGTCCGACTGAATGTATTTCATTTGACGAGAAGGAAGACACTATTGTAAGAGAAAAGGATAGATGTTTAAGATGCAGCATCTGTTACCAGACCTGTCCGTTTTCAGTAATCAAGTACTTCATTTCCAAGTTCTCGCTTGATGACGGCGAAAACATTCATGTCACGGTAAAGGCATCTAATCTGAATGAGGATATTTTTATGGAGGGAGCGTCATGATTGACAGTTTTACTAAAACGCCGAGGCCATTGAGGCACGTCGATGTAGATTTCGTCATTGACCAGACCAAATGTGCGGACTGCAAGGACAAGCCATGTCTTGAATCATGCCCTATCGATGCGGTCTATCTAGATGAGTCAGACGGTCTTATAAAATTAAAAAGCACTTGCTTTGGCTGCGTATTGTGCCGTAACTCCTGTCCTTATGATGCGATATCTCTTGATGTTAAGATGGATCCTCCATTAAAGGAGAATGTTCCAAACATCAACACAAAACTCTGTAAGGCATGTGGGGCCTGTGTCCAGGCATGCAAAAACGGTTCAATCCACATTGTGGCGGATGGAACCCATGAGCCTCATAGCCAAATAGACAAGGACACCTGTGTCAGGTGCGGATATTGCTTTAGGGTGTGCCCTACGGATGCTATCAAATATGGTGAGCTGCTTCCTAAAACAGTTAAGGGAGGTAAGGCCATTGTCATTAACCAACCTAAATGTATCGGGTGCATGACATGTACAAGGGTTTGCCCTTCAATGGGAGCCATTAACGTAGGCAGAACCAATAAGCTGCCTTATATAAATCCCGGATACTGTGCAAGATGTGAAGAATGCATGCACTCATGTCCTTCAGGAGCAATAAGGTACTCTTCACGTAAAAAGGCATTCAAGATGTACAGTGAGATAAAATCATATGACATCGTGTCCAGCATCATTGATTATGACGTGAAGAAACTGTCCCTTGACCTGATAAGTTTGAATAAGGTTTTGCAAAAGGTAGGTAATGCAATAGCTTTGGAATTCAATGACCAGAACTTCGAGCATTTCATAGAATGCAAAGTGAATGACATGATGGAAAGGGAGCTTAAAATCAGCCTCAACACCAACATTGAGATAGACAAGTTCACAAAACTGGTCGGATCATATCTGATGGACAGAAACATTGAGGTTTATGAGAAAAAGTGCATAGCCTGTGGCGAATGCTATAATGTCTGTCCTGTAAATGCCATTGAGCAGAACGGTCCAAATCCAATCAAAATCAATGATAACTGCATATACTGCGGAAAATGTGTTGAAGCCTGCCAGTTTGATGCCATCGGCGCTTATGACGATTACTTCTACAGCAAGGATGAGGACTTATACTATGCAAGGTCATTTTTATACAAGCAAAGGCTTGGCGACTTTTCGCTTTCCGAAGACAAGTGTCAGGCATGCGCAATCTGTGTTAAGAACTGTCCGGTTGATGCATTGGCATTAACTGAGGATGATAAGATAGAATTCGATGGTGAGAAATGTATCTATTGCAGAAACTGTGAGGCGATATGTCCTTTGGATGCAATAAGAATTGTAAATTTCAGGTGAATCATGTTTGAAAAATCATTTATTACCGATTGTGAAGGTCCGCTGACCTTAAATGACAATGCCTTTGAAATAGCGGCCAAGTTCATCGAGAATGGCGGAGAGTTATTTAAGATTCTCAGTCTATATGATGATTACCTGGTAGATATTGTCAAAAAGGAAGGATATAAGGCAGGCAATACCTTGAAGTTAATTTTGCCTTTCTTTGCAGTTGAAAACCTCACAAATGATATCTTGATTGATTTTTCAAAGAATCATATCTATGCTGTCAGCGACTCAAAATTCCTATTGAAATACTTGAAGGAAGCCATGAATACTTACATCGTAAGTACCAGTTATGGCCAATATATCGAAGCCGTATCTGATTATATGGAAGTGTCTTTTCAAAACACATTTTATACTAATGTTGATATAGATTCCCTGCAACTAAACGATGAAGAGATTCAAAAAATCATGGAATTCAAAGGTTTGATTTTAAATAATCCCGAAGATTATGAACTCTTTGATGATATTTTCTTCAACCAGATTTCAAAAATGGGAATTTATGATGAAATCAGGAAAATAGAGGTCGTAGGTGGTCTTGGAAAGAAACTGGCCATAGATGAGATTATCGAAAGGGACAGCATTGATGTCAATGAGATTTTATACATCGGAGACAGCATAACCGATGTCGAACCCCTTGAATTCGCCCGCAAAAACAATGGAATAAGCATATCATTCAACGGCAATGAATATCCATTGAAAGTAGCGGAAATTGCTATCGTTTCGCCAAATGCAGTAACAACAGCGGTTATAGCGAACATTTATGCTGATAATGATAAGGAAAAAGTTTTAGAATTTATTAATGATTATAACGTTTCAAATGATTTGAAACAATTATTCAATGACTACGATATTGATGAGGAAATAAAAAATAAGTTCTTCAATGTATTCGCTGAAGATTTCCCATTGATTCAAATCGTAACTGACGATAACTATGAAGACATATTGAAGGTCAGCAAGGAAATGAGAAACAATATTCGTGGTCAGGACATAGGTGGATTAGGTTAGGTGTTAAAATGAATTATGATAAAGTGGATGACACATTCTTCGAAGCCTTTGAAGGCAAATATGTGAGGGCCTTGATTACCGGGCCTAGCGAGGCAATTGTAAAAAGGGCCGCATATGACTCAACCTCAACTCCAAGTGCAGTGATAGGAAGAGTCGAAGGTGGAGTGGAAGGCTTTTTGGACGAATCACAAACTCCCGATAACCGATTCGGTGCAATCGTACAGTACTGGCTGGGCGGAGATGATGTGGAGAAATTTGCATTTGAGCTGTCATACAGATTAAGACAGGATGTCCTGGTAAAGCCGTTCACACGTATTTTTGACTACTCAGATAAGGATAGCGATGAATATATTGAAATGATGGATATAGTGGGCCACTGCGGTGACGGATACGAATGGATCGTTGAGGAATACGGAAGAAGAATGATAAATGTGCCGATTGCAGTGCCTGATTTTCAGATTGAGGAGAAATTCAAGATTAATGACGGGACCATGGGAGGAAACTTCTGGTATTTATGTGAAACTCCCGAAGCGGTGCTTGAAGCGGGGGATGCAATAATCGAAGCGATAATGAATGTGGAAGGTGCAACCGCACCGTTCGATATCTGCTCAGCCGCCTCAAAGCCTGAAACGAATTTCCCTGAAATCGGTCCGACAACAAATCACTTTTACTGCCCTTCACTTAAGGAACGTTTGGGCGATGAGTCAAAGGTTCCCGAAGGCGTTAACTATATCCCTGAAGTTGTGATAAATGCAATCGATGAGGAATCAATGAACAAGGCTGTCAAGGCAGGAATTGATGCTGCTTTGGAGTTTGATGGAGTAATTGGAATATCTGCAGGCAACTTTGACGGTAAGCTTGGAGATAAGAACATAAATTTATTGGATATTTTGAAGTAAGGTTTTAAAATGGAAATATTTGACAATGATTTGAATGCAGAGGTTATTGGATTTGGAGCATTGAATGTGGATAAGCTCTATTCAGTAGAGAGTATCGTCTCAAAGGATGAGGAAAGCTTCATCAAAAGTGAAACCGATACTCCCGGAGGTTCTGCAGCCAATACGATTGTAGGTTTGTCCCGTTTGGGATGCTCAACATCAATCATCGGAAAAATAGCTGAAGACGAGGACGGGGACCTGATCGAGTATCATTTGGCCATCAATGGAGTTTATGCCAACAATCTGATTTACTCAGAAACTGGATCTACCGGAAAATGCCTGGGCTTTGTTGATGATGATGGTGAAAGGTGCCTTTACATCGACCCTGGAGTCAATGATGAAATCCAGATTGGTGAGATAAATCCGCTGAACATTATGAGATGTAAGATAATGCATTATACATCATTTGTCGGCGATTCATTCCACACGCAGATTGAACTGTTGGATAAGCTCAATGACCAGTGCGTATTGAGTTTCGATCCGGGAATGCTGTATGTCCAAAAGGGATTTGATGAACTGAAACCTATACTTGAGAGAACCAATATATTATTGATAAATGAATCGGAATTAAGATTATTATGTAATAATAATGAGAGTCCTTTAAAGGAACTTGCTGTCGGATTTCTGGATTTGGGAATCGAGACTGTGGTTGTCAAGAAAGGCTCAGAGGGAGTGTTTGCAATTGATAACTCAACCGAATGTGAAGTAGAGTCATTTAAGTGTGATGTTGTGGATACTACCGGTGCCGGAGACAGTTTCAACAGCGGATTTTTATATTCATATCTAAAAGGGTATGACTTGGAAAAATCCTGCCGAATCGGAAATTGGGTGGCCAGCAAAGCCATTGAAGGATTTGGAATGGAGAAATTCCCGACCCTAAAGGAACTGGAGGATTTTTTCAAAATATAAGTTTTATAGAATAAATTATTTAGTGGGTATTAAAATGAATGTATCTTTTATAAAACAGATAAAGGACTTGGAGCGAGAGGTTCTTTTGAAATCTGTTGAATTAGATGATGATGGTGATGATTTCCAGTTTGAACTAGATGATTTCAGTACAAATGAAGAGATATTTGCCGTTTCACCTAGATGTGTAAGGTGTAACACTTGTGTTGGAGAATGCCCAGTCAATGCAATAGAACCGGCTAATATTTTTAGAATGGCTAAGATAACTGACAAATGTGTCAAATGTGAAATTTGCATTCAGACCTGTCCGGTTTCTGCAATTAAGCTGATTGACAATTCCATCAGTTATGATCATGAGGATGAACGTGAAGTCATCGAATACAATTTGTCCAATGTCAGCTGTGCCCATAGAGTAGTTCGTATGAATGACATTTCAATTGACTATACAGTTGATGATAATAACTGGGATGATTGTGCCAACTTGTGTCCAACAAACGCATTTACTATGGAATTCAGGGAATTCTTTGAGGATTCAAATATGGATTTGGGAATAGAGCTGATTGATGATGAATTATATCCATATATTGATAAAAAAATGTGCATTGGATGCGGAGCCTGTCGTGAAATCTCACTGAATGACTTTGCAATTAATCTGGATAGGTATATAGGACCTATCATTCACTCCAGACTAATTGAGATTAACCATGAATCTTGCGTAAACTGTTATTTATGTGAAGAGAATTGTCCGACAGGCGCTATAGAGTTAGTGGATGGTGAAGTTGTTCTTGACAATGACAAGTGCATAAGATGCACAGAATGTACAAATCATTGTCCTGTAGGAGCATTGAAAAGAGTAGAAATTGAATAAATGGGGGCTGTTTATGAAGGCAAAAGAATTAATGGATAAAGACTTTGTATACTTGAATGCCGATGACAGCGTCATTGACGCTTCAAAGGCTATGGAAGATGTTAGACGTTTTACCTGTCCTGTTGTAAATGACAAGAAACAGTTGATAGGATGGATTACTGCGTTTGACATTACAAAAGGTTTAAGAGAAGGTAGAGAAAAGATTTCAGATATTATGAGCAGTTGTGAGGAAGTTGCTTCTGTCCATGAAGATGATCCTGCAAGAAAGGCTGTGATTTTAACGGCCAACAACAAGTTCGTAACCGTTCCTGTTGTAAATGATGACAATCAGGTAATAGGCATGGTTCGCGCATGCGATATTGTGGAACTGTTGTCAAACCTTTATGATATTAAGGTTGTCAAGCTCTACAAGGCAATGCAAAACCAGCTTAACGGCGTGACTTGGGAAGAGCTGATGGCCGCTTCTGCTTTGGTGTCTAAAAAGACTACTGGTAAAAAGATTTCGCCTGAAGAATATGAGGCCAACATTATGGACTCCACTTTTGGAGAAGCCATATGGGCAACTGGAGGACTTGAAAAATTCTTTGCAGGTTTGATTTCCGTTGGAGAAATGGTAATTGCCCGCAGAGTTGGCAGGGCTAAAAAATAAACTTAAAGTGATAATTATGCGTGAATATAATGAATATCAAGACAAAACAATCCTTGTAACTGGTGGGGCCGGTTGCGTTGGAAGTAACCTGACCCGCAAATTTGCAGATTTGGGGGCCGGAAAAGTAATCATATTGGATAACCTTTCATCAGCTTACGAATGGAACATATCCCCTCGTGAGAACATTGAATTCATTCAAGGCGACATTCTTGATGATGCCGTTTTGAAAAGGGTCTTCAAGCAAAAGCCGGATTATGTATATCACCTGGCGGCACACTTTGCAAACCAGAACAGTGTCGATAACCCTGAAAAGGATTTGATGGTCAATGGTATAGGTATCTTAAAGGTGCTTCAATATGCACAGCTCACTGGCGTAGACAGGTTTGTTTACTCTTCATCCGGTTGCGGCGTTTACGGACTTGACTCCAAAATGCCGTTTGAGGAACATGATATTTCAATTTCACTGCACACCCCATATCAAGTAACAAAACTTCTAGGAGAACTTTATACCAACTACTTCCACAACTTATATGACATGAACATCGTAAACGCAAGATTCTTCAATGTATTCGGTCCGGGGGAAGTTCCTGGAAAATACAGAAACGTAATTCCAAACTTCATGTACTGGTCCAAAAACGGACAGGCGCTACCGATTACAGGTGACGGTTCGGAAACAAGGGACTGGACATTTGTGGATGACATCTGCAACGGTCTGATTGCAATGGGCGTTGAAGAGGAGGCGATCGGTGAAGCCATAAACCTTGGCTCCGGAAAGGACCACAGGGTAATCGACATGGCCAATAAGATTAACGCATTGACCGGAAACGAAGCCGGAATCAACTATGTGGCCCGTCGTGACTGGGATGCAAAGACCAAGCTTTTATCCTCAATTGAGAAGGCAAAAGATATCCTGGGATATTCGCCTAAAGTGTCCTTTGATGACGGCCTTGAAAGAACCCATGACTGGTTCTGTGAAAACTGGGAAGACATCCAAAAGTCTGCCGAGTTCTAAAGGACTCTTTTCCCCATAGTCCTAAAAATCTTTTTGATTTTTAGGGATTTTTCTATTTTTCATTAATTATTTATATTCACCTTTACAGAATTACATTATAGTTAGGTGAATTTATGCAGAGTACAAAGGCAATTTTTTTAATATTACTCGTTTTCATTTGCGTCAATGTTTGTGTAGTTTCCGCCAATGATTTGAATTCAACCGACAATCTTGAATTGGATAATGGAGATGTAGTTGAATTAGATGAAGAGATTTCTCTCTTGAATGCGGGAAATGATTCAAATGATGATATTGTTGGATTAAATGAAGAAACTTCATCCTTAAATGCCGGAAACGGTTCTGATGATGTTGAAAAGACAATGCCGATAATCACAATCAGTTCCAATGATGTTAAAAGCAAGGACACATTGAAGATTTACATTAAAAATTCAACAGGCAATCCCATAAAATCCAAAGAATTCACCGCAATACTAAACGAAAATAAATATTCGCTTAAAACCGATTCCAATGGGGTTTCAAAATTAAACATTGACCTGCCAGCAAAGTCCTATAAGCTGACGGTCATTTTCGATGAGGATGACAAGTATAACGGAACAGCTAAGGATTTCACCATAAAGGTTTCAAAACTGTCCACCAAGCTAACGGAATCTGCAAATTTCGTACAAAAGAATAATTATCTGTATTTCCAGCTCACCGACAGCAACGGTTATGCGGTTTCAGGAAAGAAAGTAACTATCAAATATAATGGCAAGACATATACCCGAAGAACAAATTCTAAAGGACAGGTTTCAATCAAAATAAAATCTTCAAAGTTCAAAAATTCGATTAAGGTCAAGTTCGGTGGAGACAAGCAGTTCGGGTCTTCTTCCTTGAAACTGAAATTCTATGTGGTAAATGAGCAGTTTTCCATTGACATCGGCAATTCCAGATTTATTACAAACGGTTTCATTAGGCTTTATCTGAAACATGCCGGCAAGGCCCTGTCCAAAAAGACGGTCACAATAACTGTTGGCGGCAAGAAGTTCAAGATGAAAACCAATTCCGAGGGCATCATAGTGCTCAAGCCAAACCTTAAGGCAGGTTCTTATAATGTCAAGGCCAAGTACAAGAAATATTATTCCACTAAAAACCTCAGATGCTATGACGGGGATGTCAAGGATCCTTTAAAGGAGAACATTCCCTTAAAAAATGGAAAGCCGGATGTTGATTTGATGCCTAAAAACTATGTCTGGGGCGACGGAAATGCAAAGTACACCCTTACGAAATCACAGTACCTGGAAGTTTTAAAAAGGGACAGCTACTGTCTGTTTTTAAATAAAAAGTTGACAAAATACACCTTCTTCAAGACAAAGTCTCAAAAAAAGCTGAACCATATCATCAAGCGTGAAAAGTGGAATGTCATCGAAAGGGCAATCAACACCAAGCTGGTCAGGGAAAACAGGCATAATTACTGGCCGGCCAAGGTAACGGTTTCGCTCAGCGGCAAATCCTATAAGTATCCACTGGTGAGGGATGCCCAGGACAATGGCCATACGTGCGGTCCGACCTCATGCAGCATGTGCAGCCAGGTCCTGAAGAATTATGTTTGCGAAAAGTACTTTGCAAAGCTGTCCAAAACCGACAGCTATGGAACAAGCTGCAACAATATGATAGTTGCACTTGAAAAGAACAGTTTCGATGCCGAATACTATTACAAATCCACATTCAAAAAGGCATTGAAGGAAGTTCAAAAAGGCGGCACAGCCTTGATATTCCATGCATACAATCATTATGTAAGCATCCTCGACATCAGCAAGGACGGCAAGAAGGTTTTGGTAAGCAATTCCTACGGCACCTATGACGATATCCCGACCGGATGGGTAAAGGTCAGCTACATGAAGAAGAAATTCTCCAATATTGATGAAAGCCTGATTGTAAAGCTTAACTATAAGCTGTCCGATTCAAAAAAGAACATGGTCAATAACTATTATTCCTGCATGGGCAAGAATTGGGTTGCCAAAGACACTCGCCAGTCAATTGGAGGAGTGTAGACATTTTTCTCTTTTTTAGATTATTATTTTTTTGCTCTTAATCAATATTATATATTACCAATGCCAAATATCATTGTATAGCGATATTTTCTGGTGATTTGATGTTAGATGAATGTCCGATGTGTGGTTATCCATGTGATGTTCTTGAAGAGTCCTATCTGAATTGTGAATTCATTCCGTTTGATGAGGAATCCGGTGATTAGCGATGTGGAAATTAATCTGGCCGATTCTGGTTGTTATACTTTCAAACACGTTCTATAACGTTTGCATGAAATCGATGCCGGGAGATGTGAATCCATTCGGCGCTTTGATGGTTACATATCTGGGTGCCGCCATCATTTCAGGGTTGATTTTTGTATATGTTGTCGGACCATCGAATGTCGGTGTTGAAATGTCCAAAATCAACTGGACCTCCGTCGTTTTGGCCCTTGCCATCGTGGGCCTGGAAGTAGGTTATGTATTTGTTTACCGTGCAGGCTGGACCGTAAGCACTGCCAGTGTTGTTGCAAACATCGGGCTTGCATGTGTTCTGATATTTGTAGGCTATTTCCTATACCGGGAAAACGTTTCGTTTAACCAGATTGTCGGAATAATCGTTTGCATGTTTGGTTTGGTTTTGATTAACATTTAGAGGTGATGATATGAGGTGCCCTGTTTGCGGAGCTTGGGTTGAAGAAGGAGAGGAATATTGTCCCAATTGCGGGTATGATGTCCACTGCATAGATGAGGATGATAATTTCTAAATTCTTTTAATCGATATTACTGTTTTTTAATATCATTTTTTCATTATTTAATTAAAATTTCTATTTTTAACTTATTTCTATTTAAATTTCTTTAATTAAAAAAATAATTATTTTTACAAAAAATTAGTCATCATTATATATTATAAATATTATATACTTTATTATGAGGATAATTTTCAATAATTACTTCTTTATTATTGGGCATAAAGGAGGTGAAATATGAACAGAAAAGCTTTGATAATGGTGCTTGTTGCATTTGCATTACTAACGCTAAATGTCTGTGCCGCTCAGGAAATCGATAATTCCACTGATGCCAATGAGACGTTGGCAGTTGTCGATGAGCCGGTTCTGGAGACATCTAACGACACTCAAGTCCTTGAAGCTGCAAAGACCAACACTCACTTGGAAGTTGCCGGCCAGACTAACTTTGATGTAATCGGAGATTACTTTAAGGTGAAATTGTCTGACAACAATAACAAGGCCCTCCAGAACACAAAGGTAACATTCACCCTCAACGGCAAAAGCTACACTCAGAACACCGATTCTTCAGGCATAGCCAAGCTGCAGATAAGATTGAATGACGGCTCGTATAATCTTGTAACCAAATTCGCAGGAAATTCTAATTACCAGGCTTCGTCCTTGACCACCAAAATCACGATGGACAATACCCGTGAGGTGGAAAGCGGAATGACCAATGACCAAATCCAGAATATCATCGACAACGCTAAGGCAAATAACGTGATATTGTTTAAGGGCAAAACCTACTCGGATATCAATCTTGTCATCACGAAATGTCTGACATTGCAGAGCAATGTTGGAACAACTTTAAAATCAAGTTCATCAAGTCCTGTAATCAGTATTAAGGGTTCAAAGGCGTCCCTAACCAGAATCAAGGGATTCAAGATTCAGGGTGCAGGCGATGGAATCAAGGTTGATGGCGCTGATTACGTGACAATCTATGGTAATGACATCACTTCCAAGGGAAATGGAATTGTCGGGCTGAACACCAAATACTTGAATATCACTAAAAACAACATTGTCAAAAACTCAAAAAGCGGAATAAGCCTTGCCGAGTCAAGCTATGCATATATATTCAACAATAAAATCAGCAGCAATGGTGAAAATGGTATTGAGGTTGCCAAATCCCACAATGTCTACATTAATGGGAATACGATAACGGACAATGCCAAAAACGGCATATATCTGGATGGCAAAATCAACGGCAAAAACTATGGTGAAGGACCAAGCAATCTGCACATTACTAAAAATACGATTTCCCAAAACAATAAAAACGGCATCTATGTCAATAAGGCAGGAGATGACGTAAATGTAAAGGGTAATTCAATAGAATCCAATGCAGAAAGTGGAATTTCGCTGTCCGAAATAGGCAGCAATAAGATTCAATCAAATGTCATATCATCCAATGGATATGTCGGCATAGAATTCGGCGGCAATTATGTCATGCCGAAAAATCAGGACATTTCATATAATGCGATTGTTGGAAATAAGGAGCGCGAAGTTGAAGCCAGGGATACATATTACAGCATGAATGACGATCAGCTGAAACTTGGAGACAATTGGTATAGTGATGGGGTAATCTGTCCTAAAATCAAAACCAACAAAATCAAATTCACTGTCACACAAACCGGTCCAAACCAGTTCCAGGCTTCGTTCACGGATTCCAATGGCAATCTGGCCACCTTGCTTCCCGACAGGACATTGTCCTATAGGGTAAATAATGGAAAAACCGTTACATTGACCATCAGTGGAGGAATAGGCACATTCACTGTGGATGCAAAGGATGGTGACCTTGTTAAGGCAACCGTCGATAGTTCCAGAAGGGACAATACCTATGATTCGGATGCAAAGTCATCTTCACAGAAGGCCAATGGAAAGACGCAAAGCTACGATTATCCGTCAATTCCAAATTATCAGTTATATGAGGATATCGGAACTGGCGGAGGTAGCGGTAGTGGCAGCGGCAATGGCGATGGAACAGGTCAGGGGTCTGGCGGAAACGCCAACAAAGGAAATGGGAATTCGGCTGTTGAAAGCAGCGATAATACCGGAAACAGCACCTATAGCCAAAAGACAGACCCTGCAAACAATGCAAACAATCAGGTCAACGATGTGGAGCAGAGCTATGAAACACAGACAACCACATCTCCAGCTAGCGCATCCGAAAGTAGCTCCGGCGCAGATGCGGGTTCAGGTCAAGCCCAGCAGTCTGTAGTAAAACAAATCATAATCGATGAAGATGAATTCTTTAAGATAACCGGCATTTCATTTATTGTTCTGTTAATGATTTTAACAATTGCTTTTTATTATCGCGAGGATATCCGTGAAATGAAATCCAAAATGTAGGATTCATCTCATTTTTTATCTTTTTTTATAATAAATTATTTAAACGTTTTTAAATATAGTATATAATATCTTACCTTTGAGGGATTTATATGAATAAGAGTGACTTGAAAAGAGATCATTATATGCTCAAAGGGCCGCTTGCCAAGAAGGGTTATGACTGGTGGTGGCATTCCTTGACTGCATATAACAAGAAAACCGGTGAACCACGACCATTTTTTATTGAATATTTTGTGTGCAATCCTGATTTGGCGGAAGAGGAACCTACACTTGGACAATTACCTGAAAACAAGGAGGCTGGCAAAAGACCATCCTACTGTATGATAAAGGCAGGAACATGGGGTAAAGATGCAAAGCAGATTCATAATTTTTACTCAATGAAATACTTCAACTGCCCTGATGATGAATTGAACATTCAGGTAGGTGACTGCAGCCTGACAGAAACCCACATGAACGGATTTGCAAGGGTATCCGAAGAGGATGCTAAAAATCATCCGGAATACATGTGCGATGCAGGAGACATGATGTGGGATTTGGACATCGACAAGCAAATCACCTTCAATGTCGGCTATGGCGCCAGCTCACTATTTAGAAAATTGAACTCATTTGAAATGTTCTGGCATGCTGAAGGAATCAAGACCCAATACAGCGGAACAATATGGCTCGACGGGGAAGAGTATGAGGTGATTCCTGAAAAGTCATACGGGTATGCCGACAAGAACTGGGGAGGAGACTTCACATCCCCGTGGCTTTGGATTTCATCATGCAATATCACAAGCCTGATTTCAGGCAAAAAATTGGAAAACTCCGCATTTGAAGCGGGCGGAGGAAGGCCGAAGGCATTCGGAATTTCAATTCCCCGCAAACTGCTGATTGGATTTTACTATGAGGGAACCATGTATGAATACAATTTTGCAAGGTTCTGGAATATGGTGAAAATAGACTTTGACTTTGAAGAGGGAGACGAGGTCCACACCTGGCATGTAAATGCAAGCAACAAAAACTCCCGAATGGAACTTGTGCTTTACTGCAGGCGTGATGAAATGCTTCTAATCAATTATGAAGCTCCAACAGGCAAAAAACTGCACAACCGTCTATGGAACGGTGGAAACGGTTGGGGTGAAATCAAGCTCTACAAAAAGGACGGAACCCTTATTGACCATGTCAAGATAGAGAATGCCGGCTGTGAATACGGGGAGTATGATACCGAATGATATTCACAGACATCATTGCATTGATAATAGTATATGTTTACGTAGCCATCATTTTCGTTGTAGCGGAAATGGTTTTAAAGACAAGGCCTGAAGTTTCACGCAAGTTTCTGCATATTATGGTAGGTAACATGATATTTGCCATGCCGTTTTTCTCAGATCCATGGGTAATGGTTTGGTTCTTGACGCTGCCTATCACAATCGGACTGTTCTTCCTGACTGAGTATTCTCCAGTCAAGATTGAAAACAGCGTTACTGAATCGGGCCATGCATTGGGCTTGTTTTTCTATGCATTGATTTGGACAATTCTAATAGCAGTATTTACAATAATTTCGCCTGCAAACGACCCTAAATTCTACATCTGGATTGTGGCATTGGCCATTGTACCGATGGTATATGGTGACGGGTTTGCGGCATTAATCGGTCAAAAGTTCGGAAAGGTCAAATACACAGTGTTCGGAGGCACAAAATCTCTTGAAGGGTCACTTACAATGTTTGTCATCACCTCCGTAATGAGCGTATTTGTATGGATGGTTTTCACATCAATCGGCTGCACAATGCCTGAATTCAATATTGTCTACATATTGATGATTTCGGCTGTTGCAACAATATGTGAAGCCTTCAGTTATGGTGGAATTGACAACCTGACAGTTCCTGCCGTGACTGCAATATTATATTATCTGGTAGCCGTATTGTAGGCTACTATTTTTTCACTTCTTATTTTTTGCATTTTGGTTATCATATTTTGCATCTTGGACACATCGCCAAATAGCCATTTATATAGTCCTTAACTAATTTTTATTATCGACTGGTTAATAGGTGTTAAAATGGATTCAAGACAAATAGCTGAAAAAAGAGCGGATGCAAAAATTGAGTTTCAAGAAAATCTATATAAATATTTAATCGTAAATGTAATAATAGCAATTATTTGCCTATTATTCCTGCAAAGTTTTTGGCTATTGTTATTTATATTGTTTTTTGGAGGATTTGGCGTTTTGGATAAGTTTTTCAAAGCATATTCCATTAAAAACCATCGTGAAGAAATGATTAAAAGAGAACTTTCAAAAATAGGTGAATAAGATGTCTGATAATTTATACAATAGAGCAGAAGAAAGAGTAGATAAAAAAATCAAGTTTTATAGGAATTTGCAAGCATACCTTGCAGTCAATGCATTACTGGCTGTTATCAATTGGCTTTTCACACCTCAATTCTGGTGGGTAATGTTTCCGGTCTTTTTCTGGGGATTGGGAGTACTGAAGGACTTTTTAGTAGCATTCGTATTCGTTGACATGTTTAGTGAGGATTACAGACAGCGCAAGATTGAAGAAGAAATGGCAAAATTAAGTGATTAGATTATGAAGGTAAATCTATTTGTTTCAAGAGATGTTGAGGAGCCGTATGCTGACATTCACACCAATGAGCTGACGGATAATGTCACAAAGGCGATATCGATTTTGGAAAGCGATGAATCTCCGGATATGGTTGCCGTAAAGAAGGGATCTGACATTGCACTTCTGCAGATGGATGAGATATTCATGTTCAGGGTTGAGGACAAGCAGGTGAAGGTGCATACGCAGAGCAGTGAATATTTGATTAAAAAGCCACTGTATCAGGTGGAAGAGACATTGAGCAGCGATTTTGTTCGTATTTCAAAAACGACAATCGTCAATCTCAAAAAGATTGAGCGTGTTGCTCCCTCCCTTAAGGGAATGATGTTTATCGAGCTCAAGAATGGTTTGAAGGACAATATCTCAAGGAAATATTTGCCTGACTTCAAGCAGGCTTTGGATTTGTAGGTGATAAAATGAAAGTTGATTTGATAAAAAGGTTGGCCATGGGCGCTTTTGTAGGATGCTTTATCGTAATGCTTATCATGGTTTTGATGTCACTAGAAAGGGGTCCTCAGAATATCCAATTCACTGGGGTGACAATAATAAATGCATTTTTGGGATCAATCGTTGTCGGATGGGGATTTTCCCTGACTGGGCTGATTTATGAAATGGAAGACATTGCATTCCCTCTTCAGATTGCCTTCCAGATGGGTATTGGGATGGCAATTCTCTTTGCGGTTGCAGTCTATCTTCAATGGATGCCGACTGACATGGGAATTGGAATAATCGTTGAATGGGTAATCATAGCCTGCATATTTGCGGCAGTATCATGGTGCGCTTTCTATATTTATTATTATTTGGTTGCACGTGAATTAAATAAAAAAATAGTAAACAAGTAAATAGCTTAAAGCTATTTACTCAATCTTTTGTTTCTTCTGTATCCGATAGCCAATAAAATCAATATTATTGCGATAAGCGCAATGAAATATTCAATATTTGACTTAATCTGTTTTGCTACTGAACTTCCTCCAGTTTTGTTTAACTCATAAGCTTTGCTGTCATCACCATGGGATGTTGAATTTCCAATGCCAAACTCTTTGCTGGCACTGCTTTCAATATAGTTGGATGCGTTGTTTGAAGGAGGGGTCATTGCAGTATTTTCATTATTTTTATGTGTCTTTACTTTATTTGGATTTTTTTCAATGCTGGAAGATTTTACACCATTTGAAATTGGTTTATCTGTATTTTTGGCATCGCTGTTATTTTGATTTGATTTTTCAGGAGCTTTGAATTGACTTTTCACCTTATCAAGTGAATCGTCAGGGAAAAAGTCCTTAAGCAAATCCGCATATTTGTCTAACAGATTCAGATTCAAAATACTGAACAGGTTGGATTTGATTGTTGACGATACATGGCTTCTGCTTGTTACATGATTCGGATCGATTACGGAGGAATCATTCGGGTCTTCATCTCCCCAGTCATTATCGTCGAATTTTGTATACAGGTGTTTGGTGTCCTTCCATTTGATGAATATCTCCTGGCCGTATGGCGAGGAATTGTTGGTGATTATGTTGTTGTGGACATTTATCACAGTTTTTGCTTCATACATTGGCTGCTGAATGTAAAAGGATCCTCCCGTTTCTCCGCCATTGTTGTTTGTGATGATGGAGTTTTCCAGATTTATATTGCCCGACACCATCACTGCGCCGCCGTTTGTTCCGGCAGTGTTGTTCATGAAGATGCATCTGTTGATGTTTGACTCACCGGACCAGCTGTAGTATGCTCCGCCCCATTCATCGGCATGGTTGAACATGAATATGCAATCCTGGACATTTCCGTATCCGGAAACGCTTACACGTATCGCTCCTCCATCTCTGTGTGCCGAATTGTTGATGAAAACACAGTTGTAGATGTCTGAATCCGCAAAGCATGTTGTTACTGCTCCTCCGTCATGGCCCGCATGGTTGTTCATGAAGAATGAATTGTTTAATAGTAGGTATCCTCTGTGAGTGTCGTTTCCATAATTGGATATTCCCCCCGCATTCACGCTGACGGTATTGTTTATGAAATAGCAGTTGTCTACATAAACATGGCCGGTTTCCATGGATATTGCTCCTCCAAAGCCTTCCACATTTGCATTGATGAATGTCAGGTTTTTGAATGTGACATGCACGGCATCATTTCTTATAAGAAAAATGCCTGATTTATGCTCTCCATCGATGATGACATCTAGGGGATCAGCATTTCCTTTGATTGTAAGGTTTTTGGTGATTTCAAAGTCGCTGACCTTATATGTTCCTTTTTCAAGTGTGATTACATCATTATCATTTGCTTTCGACAGGTCTTCAATTAATTGTGAAGAGGAATCTGGCGATATTTCATTACTTTGAATTTGGTTTTCATTGGATATTGATATTATTTCTGTTGAATTGTCCATATCTTCTGCATTTGCGGTAGAAATGCTTATTAAAGCCACTACAATCAGCATAATGAAATAATAGTTTCTATTGATTTTTTTCACCTCCTTATTTTTTTAAGAATTGCTCTTATTTTTATTTATGAAATATGGGATATATAATAATTTTTATATCGAATTTTTAATAATTTTATTAATTCCTTAAATTATTTATTTTAATTGTAAAAAAATTATTATATGAACGTTTATTTTCTAATATCTAATTTTTAAGTATTTATATAAATATTGAATTAGTTATAGGTTATATTTATTAATTTAATGTGATTATTGATTTTTTTTCGTTGTGAATTATTTTTCATAATTATTTAATTTGTTTAAAATAGTTTATATAAGTTAAAATATCTAAATAATTTATTATTTTTTCTATAATGCTTATTAATTAATTAATTTTAATTTTTATAATTTATTAATATTTTTTTTAAAATTTAAATAAGTTATATTAAAATTTTATAAAATCGATAAATAATAAGATTTATATTACCTATCGACAAATAGTATTAATTGACTAATATCTAATAAAAATGTTCATGAATGATTTTTTTATTTTTTATTAGTTAGATTAAAATTAATTTCATAGGGAGAAAAAATTATGAATAACAAAAAGATTTTATTGTCTTTCTTTTTAGTTGTTTTAATTGCATTATCTGTTAGTGCAGTGTCTGCTGGAAATGCTACTGAGGATATTCTAGCAACCGACGATGCAGATGCTGTAGCGGCAGAAGATGTTGAATTATTGGCTGCTGACCCAATCCAACCAACAACCAATACATCCGATGCTATTCAGACCGCAGTTAGTTCAGCTAATGATGGAGACACTATTGATTTAAGTAACCATGATAGTTATAATATAACCGATAAGACCATAACTGTGGCCAAAGACAATCTTGTTATAAAAGGTAATGGTACTACAACCATCTATGGTTATGGTGATAATAATGGATTTTTCGACATAACAAGTAAAGGAGTCACAATCCAAGGATTAATCTTCGTCAACGAAAACCCTAAAAACAATTTGACCTATGGCGGTACTGTAAGTGGTCTTGGAATTCGTTTTTCAGGTTCTGTCGCTGAAGGGGGAGTAGTGGATAATTGTGTTTTCACTAATTTCAATCAGGCAGTATCCATTTCATCATGTAATAATGTAGCTATTAAAAACAGCAAATTCTATGGTGGATATGCTACTAAACTCATAAACGATCCTACCGTAAACAAGGAACAAGGTTCCAAAGTAATCAGCGTAATGGGATCTTTCTTTACAACTGTCATAAACAATACCTTTGACGGCATAGTATTGGATGCCCTTTCCATTGCGGGAGGAAGTGGAGATGCAAAAATCATTAACAACACTTTCATAAACAATGTCTATTCCATATTCTTTGGAGGAGCATCAACTGACGGAACATACATCCAAGGAAACACATTCACAAATTGTGGTTCATTTGATGATGGAGTTCGTCATTGGGATGCATTCCCTGTAATAAGTATCCAAAAGGCTTCCAGTGGGGTTTTCATTACCAACAACACTTTTAATATCATAGACAACAACTGGCTGATTGCAGCCGAACAAGGAAACACCGCTCACGGTTATCCAAGTACTCTTGGAAACATTAACGTAACAAACAACATTCTCAGAAAATACAATGACCAGGTTGTTACATCTGGTGTGACCTTATTGCACATCCTATGCAGGTCAGGAATGCTAAACCCATATGCAGAAATTGCAGTTACCGGCAACACAATCCCTGATGGCGCTAAAGCATTAGTCGTATGGTGTAATGATTGGGGAAGTGAAACCGGAAACATCAGTAACATTGTAATTCCAAAAGCAGATTTAGTGCAAACCCAAATCGCTATCACAAGCATTGACGGAACTAAAATCACTGGTGTTTTAAAGGACATTTCAGGCAAACCTATCGATGGCGCTGAATTGACCTACTCTATAAACAACGGCACTGCTGTAAAAGTACCTACTGATGACAAAGGTGTTTTCATTATCACTGGTGAATCCGGAAAAACCGTTGCAATCAACTTTGCAGCAACCGAGAAGTTTGCAGCCAGTGCAACTGCAATCACTGTGACCCAAGTTACAAAAACTGTTACAAAAACTGTTACCAAGACTGTATCCAAAAAATCAGTTACTCTCAAAGCTCCTAGCGCTAAATTAAAAGTTAAAAAAGCTAAAAAGATTCAAATTACTTTAAAATCTGGCGGTAAAGCTGTAGCTGGTAAAAAAGTGACAATTAATGTTAATGGTAAGGCTTTCTCTGCTAAAACCAATAAAAAAGGTGTAGCAAGCATTAAAGTTAAAATTAATAAGAAAGGCACTTACAGCTATGTAGCAAGCTTTGCTGGTGACAGTACCTACAATGCAGGACTTAAATCTGGTAAGATTGTTGTTAAAAAATAAACAACAATTTTTCCTTTTTTCTTTTTTTTATAAATTCTTAATATTTAATCATCGTTTGTTTTATGTGGTATCTTTTGGGGGAGTTTAAATTAAAAAATCACGATTACTATTCATATTCATTCTATTATTTTCAATATTGCTTGTAAATGCCGTTAATGCGGAAGATAATGTAGACAAAGTAAATTTAACCGATGATAATTTCGACACAATTCAGGATTTAATCGATAATGCAGACCCTGGTGATTCAATCTATCTGGAAAATAAGACTTATGTTGGTGAAAATAATCCTATAAAAATCAATAAGGACATTAATATTTATGGGTCAGAGTCAAGTACGGTTCTCGATGCGAATAATACGTCCAGAATTTTTGAGATTTCAAAAAATATAAAGGTAAACATTGGTGGGTTGACAATAACCAATGGATATTCAGATGATAAAGGCGGTGCCATCTACAATCAGGGCACTCTGAACATTTTCAATTCCACAGTCATCAATAATCATGCTGAGCGTGGGGGGATATATTGCTCAGACAAATCCAATTTAAACATTTATAATTCAAAATTCGATGGCAACACTGCCGATTCGGGAGCGGCAATCGAAAATGACAATTCAAACGGTGTTGTCAATATCATGAACTCCATCTTTACCTATAATGCTTGTGAAGAAGGTGGAGCAATCTATAATATCTGGGGACAGATGAACGTATATAATTCCACTTTCATGTACAATACCGCTGAAAGGGGAGGCGCAATCTATAACAATCGAGGAACCCTAAAGGTCTACAATACGAGAGTACTGTCAAATACGGGAACCGATTTGGGTGCCGGAATAAAAAGCTGGGGAGTTTGTGAAGTCCATGATTCAATTATTATAAACAACACCAATTCCATAAGGCAAGGTGGCGGTTTTTATGTCTCTGAATTCACTTTGCTTCTTAAAAACTGCATTGTTTCCAATAATTCCGCCGTCTATGGAGGAGGTGTCTATGTTGAGGCAAAAGCAAAGCTGACCCTTCAAAACACTTCAATAATCAACAATTCCGCCAACCGTGGGGGAGGGATTGATGTCAATGACGGGTCAATCACATTAGCGGACTCAATCATATCCGATAATTCTGCAAACACCACCGGCGGAGGAATCTTCTGTGGCTGTCTGTCCCTTAAGAATATCGACGCCGGCAGGATTGACAACTGCATAATATCCAATAACTCTGCAAAACGCGGTGGGGGAGTTTATATTAGTGTTGTTCCAGTAATCATATTCAATTGTGAATTTGATGATAATTCTGCCGGCGAAGGAGGCGCAGTTTATAATTCGGGCAGCCTGGATTTGAAAGATAATGTTTTAAGTTCAAATAGGGCAGTCGATGGTGCCGGAATATATAATAAAGGAGAATTAATCATCAATGAGGTCAATGCAAACAGGAATGTTGCCACAGGATATGGGGGAGTGGTCTATAATTGTGCAAGTCTGCAAGTAATCCTTTTAAAATCAAGTTCCAATGAGGCATATTTTGGAGGAGCAATATATAATATCGCAGCTGCCAACATCAGCAATTCTGATTTCATTTCAAATAAGGCATCTGAAGCCGGTGCAATCTATTCATCTTCGGATTTGACAGTGGATAATTCAAGATTCAATAAAAATCAAATAACCCGTAAAGGCGGAGCCTTATCACTTGCCATGGGAAACATCATCATTAGCAACTCAGTATTTTCCTTCAACACAGGTGCAGATGAAGGGGGAGCAATATTCAACTATGCTTCTGAGGTATATGCGGATAATTGTCAATTCATATCAAATCATGCCAAAAGCTATGGCGGAGCGATTGACAACTCTGGGAAAATGACAATTGCAAATTCATTGTTTGAAAAGAATAGTGCTCAAGGTTCCGGAGCCATAGACAATGGCGGAATTCTAACAATAGTTCATTCAAGCTTCACAGCCAACACGGCCACAATAAACAACGGGGGCGCTATTGATAACAATAATGTCCTCAATATCGTGGGATCTGTTTTTGAGAACAATATTGCGGGAGCTCAAGGAGGAGCAATCATTGCAAGAAAAGATATTAACATTACTCACAGCTCATTGTTTAACAATCAGGCTTGTGAAGGCAGTGCAATATATGTGAATAACAATAACAGTAACTTATCCAATAATTGGTGGGGAAGCAATAATCCTGATTTTGAAAACCTAATCTGGTCTAACATTTCCGATGACTTTACATGGGTCATGATGGGTTTCAAAGGTGTTGGTGCATTAATGCAGTATGAAAATTCAAGAATCATAATAAGCTTCAATGAGGTGAAGAACCGGAATGGTATCATTTCCAAAATAGATAATCCTGAACAGTTGACTGATTTTAAAGTGAGTCTGTCAACAGGAGGTATTTTATATGTTGAAAACGGATATCTGTCAAAATCATTGTATGTTCCAAAAATATCCTCAATGACTTCCAAAGCAGATGACCAGTCAATCACATTGGCAGTAAGTTCGAATCCATCCAAAATAACCAATAATAAAAACGTTGTTGTGGATTATTCGGGAAAAACAACATTCAAGGTTCGTGTTGTAGGATCTAACGGCAAGATTGTAGGCCAAAATGAGGTTGTGGTCATGAAGATATCCGGAAAGGCATATAATGTAAAGACGGATAAGAACGGTTATGCTTCAATGACATTAGATTTGCTTCCAGGAAAATATTCGATTACTGCGGTATATAAGGGATTTTCGGTGAAAAATACCATAACCGTTAAAAATGTCCTGAAAGCCAAAAGCGTTACCAAGAAAAAGGCCAAAAAAATCAAATACTCTGCTAGTCTTAAAACCAGCAAGGGAAAAGCGATTTCAGGCAAGAAGATTACCTTTAAAATCAAGGGCAAAACCTATAAGGCAAAAACAAACAAGAATGGGATAGCAACTGTCAGCATTAAGAATCTGAAGGTTGGAAAATATAAGATTACTGTTAAATACATAAAATCGACTGCAAAGGCAGTCTTGAAAGTTAAAAGATAATTATCTTTATGTATTTAACTTCAATTCAAATTTTTTATTTTTTCAATTTTTGCTTTGTTTGAGAAATAAACCGAAATATATTAAATATATCGATAGTTATATTATTATATATTGAAAATAAAAAATCTTTAAAAAAATGATGGGGAGAAAAAATGAAATCTAGTAAAACCTTATTGATGTTGTCTTTTCTAGTCATTGCGCTCATGTGCATAGGCTCTGTTGCGGCTAGTGATGATAATATTGATGGAAACTTAACCTCTGATTCATTAGATTCAAGTTTACAATTAACTAATAATCAGGATAACTTAGAAACAGTTAATGAAAGCAATACGGTTTTGTCTTCACCTCAAACAATCGTTGTGGAGGAAGTTGATGAAACCAACAACGAAATGACAAACCCTACAATTCAAAAAGCAATCGACAAGGCCAATGCAGGAGATACAATAATCATCAACGGCAGAAATTATGTGCATTGCCATTTTGTAGTGAATAAGAAACTGACAATCAAAAGCAATGTCGGAACTTCAATGAGCACATGTCCGAGCAATACGCAGGGTTCCGGATATAGAGGAATCTTTTATATATCTCCAGCTGCCGGCGGAACAGTCATTGATGGATTTACAATAGACAGCAACGTTTATGATGAAAAGGATTATGGAATACTCGTTGCCGCAGATAATGTTGAAATCAGGAACTGCAATATAACCAATATTGGATATTCGGATGCTATAAGGATAGAGAACTCCAAGAATTGTCTGGTTGAAAACGTGACTGCATTGAATGCAAACAATGCACTCAATATAAGGAGTTCACAGAACATAAATGTCAAGTCATCTACTTTTAAAAGCTCTAAAAATGGAATATGCATTGTCGATTCATCTTCTACAACAATATCAAACAATGTCATCTCCAATAATGATGTTGCCGGAGTTTCATTTTCAGGAACCGGCAGGCTCTTGACCATAAATTACAATAATATAACCGAAAACACCAATGGAATCAAGTTGCTTTCTTCAGACAATGTTTATATCCTGAGCAATTACATTGCATTCAACACCAACAACGGTGTTTATGTTGACTACAACATCACCAAAATAGAAATCAAGGGCAATTTCTTCAATCAGAACCAGCTATGGGAAGTCTTCAATGATTTCCATGTCAAAAACATCAATGACATTTCAATCAGGGATGCCAATAATCTGGAGGTCATTAACAACAATTACATGATCAACTATGGAGGATACGGTTCTGGAGATATGGACAGGCCTGTCTGGACTCAGGTCTATGAATACAAGCCTTCAATTGGCCAGTATAACTATGATGCCTCTAAGGATGCATATGTCTTTGTGGGCGAAGGCAATGGCGAGTATTATGGTCATCAGGGAATAATGTATTTGGGATATGTTTTCGAGATAAACATGTTCGTTAACTGTCCAAACATATACTATGCCCCTCAGAAGGTTTGGTCTAAATCAGGCAACTATGAATTGCAGCTGAGCGAAATAACACAGGTCAAAAAGGGAATCTACTCAATCTCAATCGTCGATGCAAACGGCAATGTTGCAACAGACATCAGTTCAGTTCCGGTAACGTTCTATTTGAATAAGGCCGGTAAGAGTGCCTCTCCTCAGGATGGTGATGTCTATAAGACCGTGATGATGAAAAACGGCACTGCAACAGTCAGATTCTATGCGGATGAATTCAATGCATCCGGAAATGTCATAACTGCAGTATTCCCAACGCCTGGTACAAATATTGATGATAAGGTATCCAAGACATTAGCTATTGAGGATAAGGATGTTCCGGGAATGCCTTTGAATACAAAAATTTTGGTTTCCGATCTGACTACCTATCCAGGTTCAAATCAGGCATTCATAGCTAAGTTAACTGACAGCAATGGAAAGGCCGTTTCGGGCGAAACATTGACATTCGCTATCAATTCAAAAACCTATAATATTCGAACTGATGGAAATGGTCAAGCAAAAATAAAGATATCAGAGTCAAAAGAGGGAACATACAAAATCACCGTTAAATATGATGGTGATGGCGATATTGACTACTATAAATCATCCGCTCAAGCAAATGTGATTGTCAAAAAGGCAAATACGAAAATCGTCTCCTCAAATCTCAACATGATTCCAAAAATGGCGGAATATTATTCAATCACTTTAAAGGATGCTAACGGCAATGCATTAGCCAATCAGAGGGTGACATTCAAGGTCAACGGCAAAACCTACACAAAGACCACAAACTCC
>CACWUH010000007.1 GCA_902764015.1 uncultured Methanobrevibacter sp.
GATATCCTCCATAATTTGGTTCATAAATCCAGCCGAATGGTGATGTGTTACTTGCAATGTTTTTCATGTTGTTTTCTGAAAGGTCCAGTAATAAATTATGTGCTTTTAAAACATTTGACTCCAATCCTCCAATTGCTGCAAAAGCCCAGCAGTTACCCTCATCCATCTGGTCCTTAACGGGAGTGGTCTGATTTAAGTCAACTAAATTGTAATACTGGGGGATGTAATCAGTATCAGTATAATTGCCTATGAAAAATGTGTAATTTCTGCTGATAATTATTAGATTATCCTTATCATATGAAATGTAATTGACATATATGGTTTTATTTTCTTTCGCTGAATTATTCTCATAATTATTTTTTGAAAAATCTTGAGTTGAATTGCAAACGATATAAATTGTGCTGCCATAACCGTTGGCAGTATTGTTCTTGAAGGTATTGTTTTCAATTAGTACGTTTTGCATATCTGTTAGATATATGGCAGATCCAAAATTACCAGTATTTGAGGAAAAAAGTGAGTTTATTAACTTTAAATCACCCTTTTGGTGGAAATAAGCTCCAATGAGGCTTGATGAATTTGTTATAGTCAGATTATTGAATGTTGAATTACAATTGTTGATTAATATTCCTGCTCCATATTTTGATTTAGCATTAACTATTGATAAATTAAATCCATTGAATGAATCTGAATCGCTACAATATATTGCTCCGCCTTTTAATGTTGAAGAGCAATTTATAAACTCAGTTGAGGTGATTTTTATTTGAGAAGGATCTTTAAATAAATTTTCAAATAATATTGCACCTCCCCTATCGGCTTGGGAATTATAAAACTTACAATCGTTGATATTGATGTTTCCGCAAGAGATATAAATGGACCCTCCAGTTTGCTTTGCTTTTGAATCATAAAAGGTACAATTGTCAACAGTGAAATTTAAAAGGGCGTAAGTTGTATAATATATTGATCCTCCCCTTCTCCCGGCAGAATTGTTTATAAATTCACAATTGGATATGTTAAGATTTCCTCTATTCATATAGACGGATCCATAACTGGATGTGCCGGTATTGTTAATGAATTCACAACCATCAATTAAAGCATCAGCCTGATTTACGCGAATACATGGTGTGCTTTTTGCGGTATTGTTCACAAATTTGGAATCGGTTATATTGATTGCTGATTTTTCGCAGGTCAATACTCCTGAAGGAGATCCAATTTTGTTGTTAATAAATTCGCAGTTGTAAATGGTGAGGTTTGATTTGGATGCATAAATTATTCCATAAGTTATATAGGAATCTGATACGACATTTTCGTTGTCAATAATTTTTGAGTCTTTAATATTCACTGTGCTGTAATATGCTTCTAAGATGCCTGCATCTAAATTGGTGTTATTGTAAAATGTGCAATTCATAAAATTGATATTGCTGCTGCCAGTGTAGCCGTTGTAAATCATTCCTGTTGGGAAGTCTTCAGAATATTTGTATTTGAAATCTCTGAAAATGACATTTGTTGCGGTCAGGTTTTCGGGAGCGTAGATTTTGATGTTTTTCAGGGTCAGGTTGCTAAATGATAAAAATTCAGTTATATGGATTGTGCTTCCGTTACCGTTAATGATGGTTTTTGATGTGTCCTCACCGATAAATGTAATGTTTCTGTGTTTGTATTCCTGTTTATAGTCATATTCTCCATTTGTCAAGTAAATTTTCGAATCGTTCTTAAGGTCATCGTCTGTCAATTCTTTATGTGGGGATGCATCTGATAAAATGTTTTCAGTATTGCCGACATTTTCATTTAGAAGATTGTCGTCAGAAATTGAATCCCCCTTGTCAATTTCAATTATGTCGGTAGTATTATCGTTTGCGCTTGTCGTTGGGATAATAAACAATAAAAATATCATAAGTATTATAAGAAAATATTTATTTTTTGTCATATTATCATTCCTTTAATATTATCTATTTATTCATTATATTTAATTATATAATAAATAATGTCTCAGATGGGATGAAATAAAAAGCAGATAATCATGAAGCCCAATTATCTCAAAAGTTAACAGATTTAAAAAAAGAAGAAAGGTAGATGCTGTTGCATCTACATGATTTTAATTTTAATGTTTTTGGTTACTTTACTGTAGTAAATGTTTCCGTTATATTTGATAACTGCTTTGTAAGTTCCTTTTTTAGTTAATTTGGTAATTTTAAATGTTGCTTTACCTTTGCTGTTGGTTTTAGCAGCATATGTTTTACCTTTAACTTTTAAGGTAACCTTTGCTTTTTTTATTGCTTTGTTTTTGTTGGTTTTTAATGTTACGCTGTATTTTTTGGTTTTAACTGATTTTTTGAATGATTTTGCTTTTGCAGTCAATTTTGGAGTAGCTTTTTTAACAGTTACTTTGATAGATTTGCTTGAAGCGCTGTAGTTGGCATCTCCTGCAAACTTGATTGATGCAGTATATGCTTTTGGAGCTAAACTGGAGATATCAACTGAAACCTGTCCTTTGGAATTGGTTTTCAATGTTTTTGAAATCTTGCCCACTTTAACTGTCACTTTTTTGTTCGCTAAAACTCCATTGGAATCTTTAAGTGTAACGATAAGTTTTTTAGCCACATTATATGTGGCAGTTACACTTGATGCAGTTAATTGTGTTTTTGATTTGGTAACACTAATATCTTGAACAATAGCAGACATTATATGGTTTTTATCAGGAATTGCTGAAACAACCAATTTATAATCCCCAATGCTCAAACCAGAAATGGTGATGACATTATTTTCAGAAATATTAACAACTGCCTCATCATGATATGGAACAAAAGCCAAATCAATTTTGAGAATACCATTAAGAATAGGATCAATAACAATGTCCTTACCATACTCAAATGCAGTTACGGGGATGATTAGTGTTGCATTTGCCTTATTTACAGTTATTTTAACAATACTACTTACAGACTCATGGTTGCTGTCTGGAAGGGTTGTGATATTTAAGCTATAATTTCCAGCATCTAAATTTGAAACAAAAATTTGATTATCTCTGATAGCTACAAAAGCATCTGAACAATTTACAACATTCGCATTAAATCCAGTAGCTCCATTTACTGTAACTGTTGTAGTGCCAAATAAGCCGTAATCAAAAACAATATCTGATGCATTGATTGTTGATTTTGCTTTAATAACAGTGCTGTTAATGCCCTGATTATCGGTTATGTTGATGCTTGGACATACAGTGAATATCTCGACCGGACCTAAATTATTGAACACATATTCAGCCACATATCCACTTATTTCTAAATTGAATTCGGCCTCAACCAAAGTGCCGTTTACATTGAAGTATACGTAATATCCTTCTTCAATTAGATTTCCATTGTCATCAGTAATAAAAGCAAATAACCTGGTTTTAACCCCATAAACGAAAGGTGTGCGTGACACAACTATTGCAGTGCATGGAGAGGTAATGTTTCCAACATAATTGTGGATTTCACTGGATTGAACATTTATAGTGTTGTTATGCAGGTATAAAATTCCGTAATTGTTGTCAACTGTTTTTCCTTTAAGACAATCGCTTTCAAATATTGAATTGGACAATGTTAAAGTAGAATAAATTACATTGCGTATTGTGCATCCTGAATCTGCAGAACTGTCAATGAACTGGCAATTGTCAACAGTCAGATTACCTGCATTCAGTATTGCTGAAATGAAATCTGTTGCGACATTACTGATGAAATCTGATTCATTAATCAAAGCATTGCCACAGGATACATATACCGCTCCAACTTCGGGTGCATTATTTCTTTCAAATTTTGATTTAATAATGGTTGCTTTGTTAGAGTAAGTAAATATTGCACCACAATCATCTAAAGCAGTATTGTTGATAAATTCAGATTCAAATATGGACAATTCTTCTCCTTCAAAAGATAGGGCACCTCCAGTAACATATGCAGTGTTATTGATGAATTTTGAATTTAACACTGTTAGTTTGCCCTCTTCAGAGTATATGGCACCACCATATTGGGAAGCGACATTATTAGTAAAATTACAATTTTCTACTGTACTTGTACCATTAAAGAAAATTGCTCCACCAAATTCCGCACTATTGTTCTTAAAGAGTATGTTTTCAATAGCTCCGGATTTAGCAGCAATTGCCCCACCATAAATAGCATTATTATCAATGAATTCTCCGTTAAATACTGCATTTTCCATACTTTCGAAGAAATTGATTCCAGCACCATATGATGCTTTGTTGTTGATGAAATTGCTGTTAAATGTAATGTTTTGTGGGGTCTGTCTGTAGTTTATTGCTCCACCATGTTTAGCAGCGGTGTTGTTGATGAAATCACATGTAAATATGCAATTGCTTGATATGTCGGTGAAGGTTATTGCTCCACCGTTACCTGCATTATCCTCGGAACTTATTCCCCAAGCGGAGTTGTTGATGAAGGATCCTGTGAAGTTATTGCCGTCTGTGGCTCCATAGAAAACAATTGCGCCTCCAGATGTATTGGCCATATTGGATTTGAAATCACTGTTGAATCTGTTATTGTTTGCTTTATTGTAAAAGAAGATTGCTCCGCCCTGATTTGCATAGTTAGCTGTGAAAATACCTTCAAATTGATTGTTTTCAGCAAGATTACGGTAAAATAGGGCTCCGCCACTGGCATTGTTTGCCTTATTATTATTAAATTCGGCAGAAATTATATTGTTGGATGCTTTAGCTTGGAAAACTATTGCTCCACCAATTCTTTCAGCTTCATTACCTTCAAAATAACCATCAATTATAACATTATCAGTTTCATTGTTAAAGAATATTGCACCACCCTGATATGCACCATTATTGATGAATGTGGAATTGATTTTACAATTAGAAACGGAAGCATTAATATAAATTGCACCGCCTTGGAAAGCATAATTGCCATGGAATGCACCATTTAATACTGCATTTCCCATGCTTTCGAAGAAATTGATTCCAGCACCATATGATGCTTTGTTGTTGATGAAATTGCTGTTAAATGTAATGTTTTGTGGAGTCTGTCTGTAGTTTATTGCTCCACCATGTTTAGCAGCAGTGTTGTTAATGAAGTCACATGTAAATATGCAATTGCTTGACACACCGGTGAAGGTTATTGCTCCACCGTTACCACTACCATCTTCGGAGCTTATTCCCCAAGCGGAGTTGTTGATGAAGGATCCTGTGAAGTTATTGCCGTCTGTGGCTCCATAGAAAACAATTGCACCTCCAGATGAATTAACTATATTGGATTTGAATTCACTGTTGAATTTGTTATTGTTTGCTTTATTGTAAAAGAAGATTGCTCCACCCTGATTTGCATAGTTAGCTGTGAAAATACCTTCAAATTGATTGTTTTCAGCAAGATTGCGGAAAAATATGGCTCCACCGCTGGCTTTGTTTGCTATATTATTATAAAATTCAGCGGAAATTATGTTATTGGATGCTTTAGCTTGGAAAACTATGGCTCCTCCAATTCTTTCAGCCTCATTACCTTCAAAATAACCATTAATTGTAACATTATCAGTTTCATTGTTAAAGAATATTGCTCCACCCTGATATGCATTATTATTGATGAATGTGGAATTGATTTTACAATTAGAAACGGAAGCATTAATATAAATTGCACCAGCTTGGAAAGCAGTGTTGCCATTGAATGCTCCGTTAAATTCTGAATTTTCGATGCTTTCGAAGAAATTGATTCCGGCCCCATATGATGCTTTGTTGTTGTTGAAATTGCTGTTGAATGTAATGTTTTGTGGGGTTTGTCTGTAGTTTATTGCTCCACCATGTTTAACGGCGGTGTTGTTGATGAAGTCACATGTAAATATGCAGTTGCTTGATATGCCTGTGAAGGTTATTGCTCCACCGTTACCGCTGCCATCTTCGGAGCTTATTCCCCAGGCAGTGTTGTTGATGAAGGATCCTGTGAAGTTATTGCCATTTGTATCACCATAGAAAACTATTGCACCTCCAGATGCATTGGCCATATTTGATTTGAATTCACTGTTGAATTTGTTATTGTTTGCTTTATTGTAGAAGAAGATTGCTCCACCTTGATTTGCATAGTTGGCTGTGAAGATGCCTTCGAATTGATTGTTTTCAGCGAGATTGCGGAAAAATATGGCTCCACCGCTGGCTTTGTTTGCTATGTTATTATTAAATTCAGCGGAAATTATGTTATTGGATGCTTTAGCTTGGAAAACTATTGCTCCACCAATTCTTTCAGCCTCATTACCTTCAAAATAACCATCAATTATAACATTATCAGTTTCATTGTTAAAGAATATTGCACCGCCTCGATATGCATTATTATTGATGAATGTGGAATTGATTTTACAATTAGAAACGGAAGCATTAATATAAATCGCACCACCATTTACAGTTGCAATATTCCTTATAAATTTACAGTTGTCAATGACTATATTTGAAATGTCATTATTGAATATGATGGCTCCACCCAAATCAGATTTCCCGTTTACAAATGTGATATTGTTTAGAAAAATATTGCTGGAAGCCTTTATATTGAATATTCTGGAGTTTTCCAAACTGTTAATTGTAAAACCATTACCATTGATAGTAATGGATTTATTTATGTTTATTTCCTCATCTGTTCCATTATATGTATAATCATTTGTTAAATTAATCGTACCTCCTTCTCCAGTAGCATCGATTTTAATCTGCAAATCCTTGAAAGTCCCGTTATCTTTCGCATTTAAAATTTCCACGTCTGAAGAGGAAATTACATCATTTTCTCCATTTGTTAAAATCTCTTCGGTATTTATATCTTTGTCTTGTGCTACTGTTCCATCAGCATTAATGCCATTGTCTTGTGCTATTATTTCGGCAGTTGCATTGTTGTCTGCGGCACTTATGCAAGATAAGCTGATTAAAGCAAATAGAATCATCGTAGCTATTATAACTTTATGTTTAATAAAAATTCCTCCTATTTGTATAAAAACTTATATATATTCTTATATATTGTTTAGATAATATATATTAATAGGCCTTGTTTTTAATATGACTATAAAAAAAGTATATATGGTGGGATTGTAAACTATTGGAGTAGTTGCAAAGTTGGATATATTTTGGTAAGTATCTAAGTAATACTTTTTTGCGATTTTTGTAGTAATTTTTTATAATTCCTAGAGCTATTTTTTAGTTGATTATCACTCAAAAATTAAGTGATTTTTTTTAAAAATTTTTTTCCACAACCAATGCAATATGGTCTTTTTCGTAAGGTTCCAGTTTCACCTTATCGATAATCTTGAATCCTTTCTCAATCAATTTCTTCTCTTCCTGCTTGAAAATCTTTTTGGGCTTCTGCACCACGTCAATGCTTCTGGCCTTTATTGTTATCATGCCCATTCCGTCATCCTTTAAAATGAGGTTCATGTTTTTCATGAACAATTCCGTCTGTGTAGGCTGGGCAACATCGCAGTATACCAAATCAACCTTTTCAACAATGTTCATATATTCTTTAGGTTTGGTGGCATCGCCTAAAATCGGAGCAATGTTCGGTCTCTGTCTTGAAAGCTGAACCAATTTCTTTGCTGTTGTCGGTGAAAATTCAACAGCATAAATCCTTCCATTAATCACAATGTCTGAAATGTGTGAAACTGTAGTTCCGGTTGAAGCACCGAGGTAGAGGACTTTTGAGGCATCATCAAGCTCCAGATTTTTTAATCCGTTTAAAAGTGCTGCCGCCAATTTTGAGCGTCGGGGATTCCATATCCTATACTCCACATCTTCCTGAATCAGTTCCTCTCCATAGACTGACGTTCCGGGATTCAAATTTTTGGTGGCGATATTCCCGTCCTTTAAATAAACTTTCATCGTCTGCCTCCTTTCCTTTTCTTTTTACCTTTTCTCTTCTTGGTTTTGCCTTTGGACCTTTCTTCCTGTCTTCTTTTACTTGTTTTTGTTGGAAAAGGATTATTTTTTTCAATCTCTTCTGCCTTCAGTTTGAATTCCTCAAAGGCATTTTCATCGAATGTCTTGGTGAAGACGTCCCTTCTGACTGCATGGGATATCATTCCCGCAAGCATCCTTGCGATTTTACCTCTATTCCACCATTTTGCTCCCCGAACCTGCGGGTGCTGGTAAATCAGCCCGTATTTCGGCGGGCGGTCTCCGCTTTTGAGGTGTCTGAACAGTGCCTTTTCGGCACCCATTATCTGAACCGTGCTTGACGGATACATCGCAAGCCTTTTGAGGCCTCCTGCATGTGAAATCAGTTTGGCGCCCAGGCTTGACCCGACCAGCAGCCTCAGATTGGGTGCGATTTCACCCATCTTGAAGTCGACATACTCTTCAAGATCCTTTCTTGTCTTCTGCATCTCATGGATGGATTTTGCATAGCTGTTCATCATTTCGATGTCTTTCGGGTTGATGTCGTCTTCCAGATCCATCATGTCGGCAGGGAATGCTTCGGGCTTTGCCTTTATGATTTCATCCTTGGTCTTGTGCTGTGAGATTAGCTTAATGTAGGTTTCGTTGTTTTTTATGACATCCATTTCTGGGAAATACAGTGCATACCATTCTCGGATTCGCTCAATCAGCTTGGCAATTGTCTCGTCAATCTCATCGATTGAATTGATGGCTTGAATCAGGTGCTTGTCTTCTGAAGCCGATTCCTTTTTGATTTTATAGATTGCTAGATTCCTGTAGATTTCGGTTATCTCTTGTGATGATAATCCGAACTCCTCATAGCTGCTTCTCAAGTGCTCTCCGGCGGGATTCGGGTTCTGAATTGTAATCTTGTCATTGTCATAATCGGATTTTCTCTTGTTTGACTCGATGATTATCTCATCGAAGTCCCTTGAGACCTCTTCAATTATCTCCAGTTCCTCGGGAACGACTTTTTTATCATCAATGTCTGCCAGTCTGCTGAGGATTTCAGGTTCTGGAAATAACTTTTCTGAAATCAATTCATTTTCACGGCTAAAGGCTAGAAATCCTTTAACGCAATAAGTAATATAGCATTCCATAAGATAAATTATTCATTTCATTTCTAATAAGCATTTTCAATGGAATCAATTTTACATATTCGATGCAGTTTTAGTGTTTTAACACAATTTAACATGTTTAAATCAATATTGAGATGTTGTTGAGTGCCTAATTTATATATTGAGGGATACAATATTGGTATTGTGGGTTTTGACCACTTAGGCTTAAAATACATCCATTTAATTTATAGGTTGTTATATGAAAAAAGATTGGCAGATAATTTTACAGATAGTTTTGGAAATTATCGAAATCATAATTATGATGTTTAAATAAGTAATTTCTGAGGCGGTACTCGGTGGTTGAATGCAAAGGGAAGAGTTTTTGTATTTTCTCTCTAGTGGGGCCCTACCTACACTTATATTCAGAGAATATAAAAAAATTTAAATATGTCTTAGGTTATATATTAAGATTGAGAATGATCTCATAAATTAAATGGAATTAATGGGGTTGGAATCATTCGATTCCTGCTCTATTCTCTTTAAAAGCTTTTTTTGCCAATATTTTCAAAATATCTTTAAACTATTTTTACGATGAAATCCAAAACTATTAACTGTATGACACAAGAGAGTTTGGATGATTTAAGATATGAGCTGGAACTTAAGAATGCGGAAATCGATGAGCTCAGCATGGAGCTTCAGGAAAGAGTCGAGGAAATCAACAAGCTGAAGCTGTACTCCACTAAATTAAAATATGAAAAGAAGAATCTGGAGGACAGGCTCGACACCAAAATCGACTATGACAAGGCAAGAATCAGGGAGCTCGATGACTTGGAGGAAAAGATTAAAGAAAAGGAATCCATCATCGAGGACAAGCATGATCAGGTCAAATATCTTCGCTCACTGATTGATGACTATAAGGAGCAGTTGGGCAGGAATACCGAAAACCTTGAGCTTCAGCTTAAGAAACTCACCAAATCATATGAGAATCTGCTTGCCCAAAAGGACGAAATTATTAAAAAACAGGATGAGCAGATTGCAAATCTGACAAAGGCAAATGAGGAAATCGTCAAATCAAACAAGACAAATATAATTAGCCTGAAGTTGCAGAATGAGAAATATCAGGAAATCATAGATAAGTTTACAAAAACTAATTAAGCGATTAATTACAGAGTTGATACTATGTTAAGAACAAATGTTTGTGGAGTGGAATTCAGAAATCCCCTGATGCTGGCGGCAGGCATCATGGGAAGCAACGCCTCTTCAATGAACTGGATTTTAAGGTCAGGTGCCGGTGGAGTCGTGTCCAAATCGTTTTCACTTAATCCTCATCCGGGTTATCCGAACCCAACAACCGTTGCGGTTGATGGAGGGATACTTAATGCAATAGGACTTTCAAATCCCGGCGTTGGGAACTTCAAAGAGGAATTGAAAAAGATTGAAAGACAAGACAATGTTGTAATAGCTTCAATCTACGGTGCCAATCCGGATGAATTCTCCACGCTTGTGGAGGAGGTTCAGGAGCATGTCGACATGATTGAGCTTAATATCTCATGCCCTCATGCAATGGAAGGCTACGGCGCGTCAATCGGTCAGGACTGCAATTTGAGCCATACCATCGTGGCGGCCGCAAAGGACGCTTCCGATGTGCCGATAATTGCCAAGCTGACGCCGAATGTAACAGACATAACTGAAATCGCAAAAACCTGTGAGGATGCTGGGGCGGACTGTCTGTCCCTGATTAACACTTTAGGGCCTGGAATGAAAATCAACATCGATGTTGCAAAGCCTGTGCTGTTCCACAAGTCTGGTGGAATGAGCGGAAAGGCCATAAAGCCGATTGCCGTAAGCAATGTCTATTCGGTCTATGAGGCAGTCGACATTCCATTGATAGGGGTCGGTGGAATCTATACTTTTGAGGATGTCGTTGAATTCATCTTTGCAGGTGCAAGGGCGGTTCAGATAGGCACTGCCATAATGGATGAAGGTGTAGAGGTATTCTCCAAGATCAATCAGGGTCTTGAGGAGTTCATGAAGGATAAGGGATATTCTTCAATCGATGAAATGGTGGGGATTGCACATGATTAACGAGCCGAAAATAGTTGAAATCAAAGATATCATCATGGAAACGCCTACTATTAAAACATTTAAATTTGATTGGGATTTTGAAACACTTGGAAAGCCTAATCCCGGCGAATTTCTGATGATTTGGAACTTCAGCAACGAAAAGCCGATGTCAATATCACAGATTAACGATAACGAACTTGCAATAACGGTCAAAAACATAGGCAAATTCACTTCCCAGTTGCATGACTTGGAAGTGGGATCACAAATCGGTGTCAGGGGCAGCTATGGCCATGGATTTGACAACACTTTCGAAGGCAAAAGAATCATAGCCATCGGAGGAGGAGTCGGCATGGCTCCGGTTAATGCCATAGCTAGTGATTTGGCCGAAAACAATGAAGTAAGCGTTATTTCGGCGGCACAAACTAAAGATGAGCTATTGTTCTTGGATTCTTTGGAAGATTTAGGTGTTAATGTCTATCCGTGCACGGATGACGGAAGCTATGGATTTGAAGGTTTTGCAACAAATTGTCTTAGCGATTTGCTTGAAGATTTGACTTACGATTATGCATTTGTCTGCGGTCCTGAGATAATGATGAAGGGAATCTTTGATATCCTTGAAGCATCCGAAATACCTGGCCAGTATTCCCTTGAAAGGTATATGAAATGCGCCCTGGGAGTGTGCGGACAGTGTTGTGTCGACAGAGAGGGCTGGAGAATCTGTGTGGAAGGACCTGTTTTTGAAAACGACAAGATCTCAAAAATCACCGAATTTGCAAAGTACAGAAGGGACGCTTCAGGCGTTAAATACTAGCGAGGGCATGATAGGATGGGAATAGACATTAAGCAACACTTGACTCCGCCAGTGCTTTTGGTGATATTTCTGGTTATAGTCTCATTGATGATTGTATTTCCCGTTTTGAACATGATTATCCTGGGTGCTATTCTTGCCTACGGGGTAAGGCCGGTGGCCCGCAGAATCCAGTCAAAGCTTAAGTTCAGCTCATTGTCGATACTGCTTGCGATTATAGTCATTTTGATACCGCTGGTACTGCTGGTTGCATATATTGTCATAGAGCTCATGGCTATATTTTCCGGCGCTTCATCCTCCTCCACTTATGTGGACATCAACGCGGCGTTGTCATCAATATCTACATATCTGCCGTGGAGATTTGATGTGAATTCAATCTCAACATCAATCAACTCATCCCTTCAGGAGATTGGAAGGTATGTCCTCAACTACCTTGCCAAGTTCGTAAGCAGCCTGATGAACGTTACTCTTGACCTGTTCATTCTGGTCTGTTCAGTATTCTACTTTGTCCGTGACGGGGATAAGTTTCTGGAATTTGTAAGGTCATTTGTTCCCGACGATTCAAAGGATTTTTTCGATAAAACAGTCGAATCGGTCAAGGACGTATTGAGAAGCATCTTCTACGGACACTTTCTGACTTCCGTGGTGATTGGAATATTCGGAGCCATTGGTTATTCTCTTTTAGGATATCCTTTCGGAATCTTTTTGGGTGTTATAACAGGTATCCTGCAGCTCATTCCGGTATTCGGCCCGTGGCCTATCTATTGGGGATTGTTCTTTATGGATATCCTTTCCGGAAACTATCCGAGGGCAGTTATCGTTCTTCTTTTCGGATTTTTCCTAAGCACAATAGACATGTACATAAGGCCTGCGCTTTCAAGCCATTATGCAGACATCCATCCTCTGATACTGCTTGTAGGGTTTTTGTCCGGACCTCTTGTCTATGGAGTGGTAGGTTTCATTGTCGGGCCGCTGATTTTAGGAATTACCTATGCCGTTCTTGACAACTATAGAAGGGAATATATTCTGGGGGATGAATAGATGAAGGAAAATGTGGTTATTTTGGATATAGACTATGTCACATATGAGGACAAGCCGGTAATCAGGCTGTTTTCAAAAAAGGGTGATGAAAACATTATCTTAATCGATGACACCTTCGAGCCTTACCTGTATGTAATGTCCGATGATATTGAGGAGTGCATGGCGGAAATCGAGGATAACATTGATGTTGTCCGCATCGAAAGGGTAGTGAAAAAGGATTTCCAGATTGAATCAGAATTTATAAAAGTAACATTTACGCATCCTCAGGAGCTTGCAAAGAACCGTGATGCCCTGAGGGATTTGGAAAGCGTAATCCAAATCAGGGAATTCGACATTCCATTCTACAGAAGATACCTGATGGACCGTGATGTGATACCTATGACTGAAGTCACTGCAATAGGAGAGGAGCTTGAAACGTTCATGGATTTGGATTCGACAAAGCAGGACATACGAATAATCAGGCTGACCGATGGCCTTGAGAGGGTTCCGGATTATCCCCAGAAGTTCAGGATACTTAGCTTTGACTTGGAAGTTCGAAACCCCCACGGAATGCCTGATTCTGCCGAGGATGAAATCATCATGATAGGCGTTGCCAGCAATTTCGGCGTAAATCAGGTCATATCGACCAAAACCAATTCTGAAAGTAAGGATGATTTTGTAAATCAGGTTTCATCCGAAAGGGAAATGATTGAGGAGTTTGTAAAAATCATAAAGGACAATAATGTCGACATCATCGTCGGCTACAATTCTGACAATTTCGATTTCCCTTATCTGAAGGACAGGGCAAAGATATTGGATGTCGATTTGGATATCGGAATGGATGAGTCCGACGTCAAGTTCATCAGAAGGGGTTATGCCAATGCCGCATCATTCAAGGGCCTGATTCATGTGGATTTATACCTTGTAATGAGACGGTACATGACTCTGGATAGATATACGTTGGAAAGGGTATATTATGAACTCTTCGGTGAGGAAAAGATAGACGTTCCGGGCGACCGCATTTGGGAGTTCTGGGACAATGAAGGCGATGAGCTTGATACGCTGTTTGACTATTCCCTTGACGATGTGGTGTCTACCTTGAAGATTGCCGAACAGACCCTGCCTCTTAATTTAGAACTTACCCGTATAATCGGCCAGCCATTGTTTGACGTGTCGCGTATGGCAACGGGCCAGCAGGCGGAATGGTTTTTGGTAAAGCAGGCATATTTCGACGGCGAGGTAGTGCCGAATAAGGCAGGAGCCAACTTTGCAGACCGTGCCGCTGCTGAAGACAATGAGGGTGGTTATGTGCGGGAGCCTGAAAAGGGCCTTCATGAGAATCTGGTCCAGTTCGACTTCAGGAGCCTATATCCGAGCATCATCATTTCAAAAAACATCTCTCCCGATGTGATGACATTGGGCGAGGTCGAAAACGAGGACGACTACAATATTTCTCCCGAACACGGCATCAAGTTTAAGAAGTCTCCGCAGGGTTTCATTCCATCCGTCATCGACAAGATCTTGCAGGAAAGGTTCAGAATCAAGCGTCAGATGAAGGCGTCCGATGATCCTCAGGAAAGAATAGCATTGGATGTGCAGCAGCAGGCCATTAAAAGATTGGCGAATACAATGTATGGAATATACGGCTTTCCGCGCTTCAGATGGTATTCATTCGAATGCGCAAAGGCAATAACCTCATGGGGAAGGCAATATATCAAATCCTCAATAAAAAAAGCAGAAGAATTCGGATTCTATGCAATATATGCCGACACTGACGGCTTTTATGCGAAATACAAAAAGGAATGATTTTTTTTAAAAAAAGAAAAGGGTTAAGAGAAAATTGATTTCTCTTATTTTTTGATTTTAATAGTTGATTTTGCTTTTTTGGCAACAACATATTTGTTTGCTGATGTTACAACAACTTTATGCTTTCCAACTTTAAGTTTAGCGCTACTGATTTTTGCAATACCTTTTGCATTGGTTTTTGCAGTGTAGGTCTTTGCCTTTTTACCAGTGTACACTTTGATTTTAACTTTAACTCCTTTGATTACTTTTTTGGTCTTTTTGTTTTTGACAGTGACCTTAAAGTATTTTTTGGCGCCTTTTTTGGCGGTCAGTTTCTTAGGAGCTAATTTAGCCGGAGCCTTTTTGATTACAATCTTTGAGGTAATCTCTTTGGCGGCATAGTTTTTGCTGTCAGCACATGCGATGACAATTTTATATTTGCCAGGTTTTAGATTGTCGAGCAGTAATTTCAGCTGACCGTTCATGCCTGTATTGCCGTTGTAGTTGTAGTATCTGTTTTTGGAAATGAACAGTTTGATGTTTACTTTCGCATCATAGATAGGCTTTTTGTTTTTAGTGTTGGTCAATTTTACAGTGAAGTACTTGCCTCCCTTGTAGTAGGCAGTTACCTTTTTGGCTGTGAATTTTCCACTGGCCTTTTTGACTTTAATTGTTTTGGTAGCCTGATTGAACTCATATCTATTGTCTGCAGAAGTAATTATAATCTTATGTTTTCCAACAGCTAGTGAAGCACTGAATGAGATTTGGCCTTTGTCATTGGTTTGGAATAGGTAATCGCTGTATTTCTTGGATGTAGTGTACAGTCTAACGAAAACATACATTCCGCTTACGGCCTTACCATCTTTAGTGACTTTTATGGTTTCAGTAACTCCAGAGTTGTAGTATACTGTAACGTCTTTGGCATTGGTTTTAACAGGAATCTTGAGAATTGTGAAGCTTCCTTTGACACTTTTGTTGTTGATGTTTTTGGTGTCGTTGTTGCTTACGGTCAAATCATAGGTTCCGCCAACAAATCCTTTCACGTTGATTTCGCTTGTACCGTTTTCACTGGTTTGGAAATAGTAGTCTTTTTGGGTAGTGACAGGTAAGTAAAGATGCAATATAGTATTTTTGACCGGATCTCCGGTTTTTGCATTGGTAACTGTGATTTTAATCTTTTTGTCACTGCCGTAGTATTCCTTGTACTCATCGATTTTTATGTTGATGTTTGCCTTTGAAATCACAACAGTCTGAGTGCCGTTTGTGAATTTCAGATTGCTTCCGGATAATGTGACGGTATTGTTTCCAATAGGTAATGCTAGATTGAAATAGGTCACATAGACTTTCGCGTTGTCAAACTCGACTTCTCCAGCTGCATTGGTGTTTGCACTGAGTGAGTATTGGAATGTAATTCCTCCAGTTGAGATGGAATATGCCATGCTTATGGTTTTGTTTGCAATGGCTTCATCCGGAGCATCAATATCAACTATTCTGTAAATGAATTTTCCGCTTTGGTATTCAGCTTGGTTGTTGATTACTTCAACATTAACGTTGTAAACCCTGTTCAGGGTAACATTAACTTCGGTATTGTTGTATTTGATGTTCAATATTGCGGAAGTGAAGTTGCCGTTTTCGAGTTTGAAAATCAAAGACCCGTTATTGAGCTCTTTGGTTGAAATAGGGATTACTACAGTATCATTTCCGTTTTTGTAGGTAACATTGAGTATCAAATCATCCACATTGAAGTCGACTGTTTCATTGCCGCTTATAATGTTTATTTTGACTGTTCCCTCTTTAGTTGAGTTCACGTCAATATTTGAAGTGGCATTGATTCCATAAACTGTCAATACGAGTGCTTTGGTGGATTCAATGTATGTTGCTGTTCCAAGATATTTTATTGTTAAATTGTAAACGCCAAATGACAATGCATCCTTGATGGTAACGACTGAGCCGTTCACTGAAATGGTAAGGGCCTTGCCGTTGTTTAATACTTGTATGTTTTCATTGGTAATGTTTATTGCATGGCCATTTGTTCCTTTAACGTCAATAGTGATATTTTTCTCTTCGCTTTGACCATAGATTAAGGTATCAGGAGCGGTGATTACAGTATTGACCTTAAGGGTAGTGTTTCCGGTTAAATTGTTGTCATATACGATGTGTACGTATGCTGAGTCGAAGTCATCGTTTACTCCAAATGTAATATTCTGACCATTTAAAACAATATCGTCAAGATTAATTGTTTTATTTAAAGTCTGGTTTCCTACAGTGTAGAAAAGGGTAACATTTAATTTATTTTTAACAATATCTATAGTGTCTGCACCATCATTAAGATTCACGAAAATTGTTGTTATGTTATTTTCACCTAAAATAACGATTTCGTCAGGATTGATTCTTGCATCACCATAGACTTTCACTTCAATAGTAGTGCTGGATGAATTGTAGGTTTCATTACCTTGATAGGTAACTGTTAAGTTGTGTACTCCTTGTTCCAGGTTAACAGTAATGTTTGTGTTGTTGAATGTGAACTGGATTTCCTTGCCGTTATCAAACACTTTCAAATCATTTTTGGAAATAGTTAATGGAATGCCGTCGTAACCTTTCACTGTAACAGTAATGTTTTTGGTTTCATTATACCTGTATCTGGCAGGTTCTGCCTCAACTGTAGTGAGCAAGTTAATTTTAACTGTCTTAGCACCGGTGGAATTAACATAATCGATGCTTAAACTAGCTTGGGTTAACGGATATCCAATATTTTGGATTATTAATTCTTCAGCTGCAATCTCAAATTTGTCAGTTCCGATAATTGCGGAAGTAACGTTTCCAGTCTGATTTGTGTAAGTCAGATTCAAGGTCAAATTATTTGGTTCAATTGTGATATTTTCAAGACCGTTAAATATGATAATGTGGATTTCAACGGTTTCGCCATTATTGCTCACGACATATGCAGGAACAATAATCTGGTTTTTTCCATATACCTTCAGTACAGCAGTGGTATTGCTTTCATTGTATGTTTCATTGCCTTTGTAGACAATGGTTAAATTATGTGATCCTTCACTAATGCTTGTAATTGTAATGTTGTTATTGTTATATGTAAATTCTACTGGAACTCCATTTTCAAAGACTTCTAAATCGCTTCCACTAACATTTATAAGATTTCCTTGACCATCTTTTATTTCGATACTGATGTTTTTAATTTCTTCGGATTCGTATTGGCCTTTGACAACTGTTGCGATGATTTCAGTACTGACTTTGATTGCAACAGTTCTTGGTTCGGTAGCATTTGTATAATCAATAATTAAGCTTGCATTAATTAGTTTATCAACAGGGCTTGTGAATTTTATCTTTCCATCTATAATCTCAAAGTCGAAATTTGGCAGATTAGAGACGTTTCCAGTTTCATTGACATATACCAATGTCAAATTAAAGTTTTCTTTGACCATTGTAATATTGCCTGCCTGATCGTTTATGGTAACTGGAATTTCAACATTTTTACCATCGCAAACAACACTGGTTTCGGTTATTATGGTGTTGTTTCCGAATATTTTCACTGGAACTATTTTGGATGAGTTATTATAACTCGCATTGCCCAGGTAATTGATTGTCAAATTATGATATCCATAATCTAATTGTCCGGTTATTGTGATAACTGAACTATTATATTCGAAGGATATTACATTGTTCTTTTCATCTATTATAGATAAATCACTTTTATTCACATCAATTTTCATTGATTTGTTGTCTTTCACGTCAACTGAGATGGTTTTATTCGTATCATCTTGCTTGTATTCATAGCTCTCCTTCTCAGTTTCGACAGTTGTATTTGTTTTTTCTTCACTTGTATCATCGAGTACGCTTCCATCAGTATCGTCGCTGAGGACAACGTCTGTTCCATCGTCGGCTAACATGTCACTACTGTCGTCAGTGACGTTCTCACTAGCACAGACGGATCCGATGCCTATTAATAGCACTATTGCTATTGCCATCAATAGAAAGTGAGTCTTTTTGAATTTCATAATTCTATTGTCCTCCTTTTTAAGAAAATCTTTTTTGTACAAATATTTTTTTCAAATATTTATAACATTTATAGTTATCATTTTAATATTATATATATTAATCTATTTTTTCAGACTTTTCGCAGTATTATTTTTAATTTTAATAGGGTTGTATGGTGTTGAAAATCTAAAAAAAGAGTAGATTGGTGCCATATACTCCAAATTCGATTTGTAGGGATTTTTAAAAATTAAAAATTTTGCATGGTTTTGGCGAAAATGAAAAGTAAAAATAAGTATTAATGAGTTATAAAATAACCCATTATTCTTCAACGTAGGAATCGATGTCAATGTCTAAATCATCACAGATTCCTTTCAGCTGTTCGTATAATTTTTCATCGATTGCAACGCCGTTTGCTTCAGCTTCAGCAATCCTTTTGACTTCCAAATCTCCCGGAATGGCCACGCTTTCTCCGGTTGCCCTTACCTGTGAGATGAAGTCTTCGGTGTTTGCCTTGAATTCATCGAAGTCTCCGAATTTGGAAGGATCGATTACAACATACAGATCTCCTTTTGTACAGTCCTTGTCCGGTGAAGCGGTGCCCGTTACTCCAAGGCCGTAGCCTGCCTGTACCAATGGACCTGTCAGGATTTCAATCAGCAGTGCCAATGCGTATCCCTTGAATCCGCCGAACGGAAGGATGGATCCTTCAAGTGCTGCTTCAGGGTCGTTAGTTGGGTTGCCGTCTTTGTCCAGTGCCCAGCCGTCAGGCAAATCGAGCCCTTTTCTTTTGGATTCTATGATTTTTCCACGGGCTGTGACTGAAGTTGCCATATCGACGGTGATGTATGAATCTGATGGGATTCCCAATGCGACAGGGTTTGTTCCAATCAATTTGTCCTTACCGCCTAATGGTGCGATGGCAGGATCGGTATTTGCTAAAACCAAACCGATACAGTTTTCTCTTAATGCCAAATCTGAGTAGAATCCGGTAACCCCAAAGTGATTGGTGTTGTGAACTCCGACACATGCGATGCCCACTTCCTTGGCCTTTTTGATTGCAATCTGCATTGCCTTGTAGGATACTGCCTGTCCGAATCCGCTGTTACCGTTGATTAATGCGATGGCAGGGGTCTCCTTTTCGATAGTGATATTGTCTTTAAGATTGATTGTGCCTGCTTTGATACTAATTAAATATTGTGGGAATCTTCCAAGTCCGTGTGATGTGAATCCTTTTAGGTCAGCATCCAATGTAGCTTCTGCAACCAATTCCTGATCTTCTTCGCTAGCTCCAAGCTTAGCCAGTATCTCCTTTACAAGAGCCATTTCATTATCTTTCATTATCTTCATTCTTTCACTCCCCTCTTAATTTAATTAAATCAGTATTCAATTTCGGTTCCTTCAAAGGTCTTGACTGTGATTTTTTCATCATCCGTTACTTTACCGATTATCTGGCAATCACAGTATTCATTTAAAGTTTCCATAATCTTATCTGCTTCCGTCTCATCGCAGATAACGACAAAGCCGACACCCATGTTGAAGACTTTATACATCTCCTTGATGTCGACGTTTTGTTCATAAATAAGTTTAAATATTTCTGGAACTTCCGGAAGGTCGTTGATGTCATATCCGACACCCTTTTTCAGGCGTCTGAGATTGGTGAATCCTCCTCCGGTAATGTGGGCAAGTCCATTGATTTTATATTCTTTTTCAAATAGGCTTACGATAGGTTTTACGTACAGTTCGGTTGGCCTTATCAATTCCTCGCCAACGGTGGTCTCGCCGTTAGGCATCTTATCGTCAACAGTCAATCCGGCATCATCGAACAGTGCCTTTCTTGCAAGGCTGTATCCGTTGGAGTGTATTCCATTACTGTTGATTCCAATCAGAACGTTTCCAGGCTGGATGTCCTCGCCGGAAATGATCTTATCGACATCGACAAATCCGATGCCTGTTCCTGCAAGGTCAAAGTCCTTGATGATTCCTGGAAGTGATGCGGTTTCCCCTCCGATGATTGCGATTCTTGACTCGTTGGCGCCTGTCACCAAACCTTCAGCGATTTCGGCTGCTCTTTTAGGGTCAGGCTTTTCAACGGCAAGGTAATCGACCAGTGCAATAGGTTCGGCTCCGACACATAAGATGTCGTTTACAACCATTGCAATACAGTCAATACCCACTGTATCGTATTTGTTCATCATTTCAGCAATTAAAATTTTGCTTCCAACACCGTCAGTACTCATTGCGATTGCCTTGTCTCCTAATCTCACTAAAGCCGCATAATGGCCACTGTCGGTGATAATGTCTCTACATTCCAATGTTGACTTGAGTTTGTCCGCTAGTGCAGAAACAGTGACTGCCTCCAAATCAATGTCAACGCCAGATTCTGAATAAGTAACCATAATCACACCTATTTAAAAATAAAATTAATGTTGTAATAGATTTACAACATTTTCATAATATAATATATTTTGTTTTATATACTATTTAATTTTTTTCTAATGAATTCTTACACAGTCCAAATTAATTGGAGTTTTGGTCTCAATCTTATAACTTCTATGGACTGATGAGGCAAGGTCAACTGCCTTGTATGGGTCTCCATGACATGTGATGACCTTTTCAGGTCTAGGATTGAGCCTTTTGACATATTCCATCAATTGTCTCCTGTTGGAGTGACCACTGAATCCGTTAATAGTTTTGATTTGCATTTTGACATGGAATTGTCTGGTTCTGCCGTCATCGTCTTCAAGCGGAATTTCCTTCCATCCCTTCTGGACCCTTCTACCCATGGATCCTTCGGACTGGTATCCTACAAAGATGATGGTGTTCCTTTCATCTTCACATAGCCATTTGAAGTATTCGACTGAGTTTCCTCCGGTCAGCATACCTGAAGTTGACAGGATGATTGCAGGCTGTTTTGCCTCGACGATATCCTTTCTTTGGTCACGGTTCTGGACCTTTTCAAACATTTCTGAAACGAACGGGTTTCTTCCCATGTGGAAGATTTGGTCTCTCAGGTCCTTGCTCAGGTATTCAGGCCTTGCGGTATGGATTGCTGTAGCTTCCCAAATCATTCCGTCAATGTAGATTGGAACCTCTTCAATCATTCCATGCCTCATGTACTCTTCAAGCACAACCATAAGTTCCTGTGCCCTTCCAACGGCAAATACCGGAACCAACACTTTTCCTCCGCGCTTGAGGGTTTTGTAGATGGTCTTCATCATTTCCTTTTCGGCATTGTTTCTGGAAGGCTGCACGTCTTCCTTTCCTCCGTATGTGCTTTCCATAATTACGGTTTCGGCACGAGGGAATCTGATTGTGGCAGGTTCGAGCAGTCTTGACGGTTCATATTTGAAGTCCCCGGTATATACCAGGTTGTGGGCGCCGTCTCCGATGTGCATGTGGGAGATTGCTGAACCCAGGATGTGTCCCGCATTGTGCAGGGTCAGCCTTATGTCCGGTGAAATGTCTGTCACTTCACCATAATCTAGTGTAATCGTATTTTTAATTTGATGTTTCACGTTTTTTGATGTGAATGGAAGTGGGTTGCCTTCCCTGTGTGCAATGTCGAGGTGGTCGAATTGCAGAAGGGTGGTCAAATCCCTTGTCGGAGTTGTACAGTAGACCGGTCCGTCATATCCGTAATGGAAAAGGTAAGGTACAAATCCGCAGTGATCCAAGTGAGCGTGAGATATGATGACTGCATCCAGTTCCTCGATTGAAAATTCAGGTGCATTCAGGTAAGGGAATGCATTCTTGTTGTCTGATGCAGCAACATTGACTCCGCAATCGAGCAATACGCGACTGTTTGGAGTCTGCAGTAACATTGATGAACGTCCTACTTCCTTAAATCCTCCCATGGAAGTGACTCTTGCCCAATCATTAGGGTATTTGCTTCCCTGGTGGATTTGACGTCCAAGCTTTTGCAGCAGTTTTTTCCTGTCCTTGCTGCTGTTCTTTTGGATAGTCCTGATTTTTCCGATAATGTCTGAGCTGATTGGTGGGGTTCTTAATATCTTAGGTGCCCATCCGGTATTTTTGACGATATTTCTTGAGGTGACTCCGTATTTTCCAATGACGAGCCCTGGCTTTTTGGCGGTGATTACCACCTCGCAGGTTACGGTGTCGAAGTAAATATCGGTAATTTCAGCTCCGTCTGGAACTATCTCATGAATCTTGTTTATGGTTGCTTCTGGTTCAAGCAAAGCGCTTTTGTCAGATCTGATAATAATTCTTTTTCTAAGTTCTTTTGCCAGTGACCTGATGAGGTCTCCGTTTTCAGTAATAATTTCTGGATTTTTGGTGTAGACCACAACTTCCGGACCTTCAAATTCCACTTTTGAAACCTGAATTTCATCTGGCAGTTTGGCCAAAATCTCTTTTTTGATATCTTCTAAAATGTCTGAAGTCATATAATCCCTTCAAAAAAAGTTTGTGTAGGATAATAGTTTATGAAAGCATTTAAGCTATAATTAGTAAAATTCCATAAACTATCTACACTTGTTATATAAAAAATAGTTAGTTATGAAAAATTAGCTTATTACTTATAGTTTTCCAAGAATCTCATTAATTTTTTCATTATCTAACATTTTAAAGCCGTTTTTGTCCACTTTGGCGACAAGATATCCGTTGCCGGAATATGTGTCACGTTCAGCTGCGGCTCTTATAGCTCTTATGGCTATTTCAATTCCTTCGTCAGTTGTCAAGTCATCTCTGAATCTGTCTTCAAGAACACCGTATGCAACGATGGAACCTGATCCGGTTGAGATGTAGGTATCTTCAATCATACCGCCTGCTGGGTCAAGTGAGTAGAGAGATGGCTTGTCTCCGTCCATTCCTCCGAGCAATGTCTGAACATACATCGGTCCGGAACGCAGGATGTTTGCAGTCAATGATGCTGCAGCCTTGACGCTGATGGCATCGTTGTTTCTCATCTGATAGAGTGAAACTTCCGCTTCAATGACCTTCATCAGACTTTGAGCATCTCCAACGGAACCAGCTATGGTGGTTACAATGTGATCGTCAATTTTAAATATTTTTTCTGCTACTTTGTGGGCTACAAGGTTTCCCATGCTTGCCCTTCTTTCGCTTGCAAATACAACTCCGTCCTTGCAAGTTATTCCGACGGTTGTTGTACCTTCTAGTATTTTATCATCCATTTAAATACACCTCATATAAGTATTTAAAATATCTAATTTCAACTACTCATAGGTTATTTTAACAAAATATAAACTAATCTAGGATTAATTTTATTTAAAATCAGAATCAATAATTAGTATAAACTAACAATATTAATATTATCTATTTGAATATATAAAGTTTTCTTTTAGGCGAGTGTGATGAAATATAAAAAGATTGGGGATATCCTCATATTGGACAATAATTATCAAAATGATGATTTTGAGGAGCTGTCAGAAAGGCATAACGTCAAGACAATCATGAAAATTGACCACATTCAGGGAACCAAGCGGGAGCCTGTTTATAAAATTCTTTATGGCAGCGAAACCGAAACGATTAATAAGGAAAACGGATGCCTGTTCAAATTGGATCTGGCAAAGGTGATGTGGTCAAAAGGGAATAACAATGAGAGATTGAGAATCGCCAAGCTTGTCGGGGATGGCGAGAGAGTGATTGACATGTTTGCAGGGATAGGCTATTTTTCAATCCCTATTGGCGTTCATGCAAATGCCTGTGAGGTCATTTCGATAGAAATCAATCCAAACTCATATCATTTCCTGTGTGAAAACATCAATCTGAATAAATTGGATAATGTTACTCCAATTTTAGGGGACTGCAAGGATGTGACTCCAAGATTCAGGGCCGACAGAATCATAATGGGATATGTCAAGACGACTCATCACTACCTGAAGGTTGCAATTGATAGTTTAAATGAGGGTGGAATCCTTCACTATCATGAAACGGTTCCCGAAAAGCTGATGGATTCAAGGCCGATTGAAAGAATTGTTTCTGCGGCTGATGGCCGTGATGTTGAATTGTTAAAATTAAATAAGATAAAGAAGTATTCTCCGGGCGTCTGGCATGTCGTTATCGACGCTAGGATAGATTAGCTATTCTTTCCAATAGCAAGTCATTCAGCCATTCGGTGTTGATGTATTTCTCATAGACGCATAGCCTTTCGGTCAACTCAAAGCCGGCGTCTTCGGTCAATTTTTGAAGCTCATCAATGCCTGGCCATGGAGAAGTGATATTCACATAATCGGGACTCACCGGCGAAACGCCTCCCCAATCATCAGCACCGCACAATAAGAATATTTGCGCAGTGTCATTGTTTAGATTAGGAGGTACCTGTATGCTGATATCTGTGTCGCCGAATAGCAGCGTGCCTGCAATCACCGTTCTAATCATGTCCAAAAAGCTAGGTTCCGGCCAGTCTTCCATTTCGATTCCAGGTATTGGAGTGAAATTTTGAATGATGACCTCCTGGATATGGCCGTATTTGTCATATAGGGCTCTGATGGCAAGCAGGGATTCGGCTATCTCTTCTTTGGTTTCGCCAATTCCAATTAAAATCCCTGTAGTATAGGGTATTTTAAGCTTTCCTGCATTTTCAATGGTTTGAAGTCTGATTTTAGGATTTTTGCCTGGACTCTTGTTGTGGGCAGGCAATTCCATCAATCTTTGCGATGAATTTTCAAGCATCAGACCCATTGAAGCGTTGACTTCTTTCAGCCTTTCCAAATCTTCATAGGAATAGTTTCCGCCATTTGTATGTGGTAAAAGGGAAGTTTCATTCAATGTCATTTGGCAGATGTCAACGACATAGTCAATCATCTTTTCATAACCGTACTCTTTCAATTTTAAGCGAACGGCTTCCTCCTCATCGGCATCCTCGCCAAATGTGAATAATGCTTCCTTGCATCCATATTTTTCAGCTTCCTTTAAATCTGCCAAAATTTCCTCTTTGGTTTTTAAAAGAATAACGTCTGGATCGTCAGGAGTCTTTTTAAAATTACAGTATCCGCAGTCATTTCTGCAGATTTCAGTCAATGGTATGAAAATGTTTTTAGAATAAGTAATAAGATTATTCTCCCTGTATTTCACGGTTTCTGACATGTATTCAATGATTTCACTGTCAGTCGCATTCAATACGTGGAGAATATCCTCTTTGGTTAGGTTTGATGTCATTTTAATCTTCACGTTCGGAGACGGTAACTTCCACATAAAGCGGAGGGAGCTCATTTCTGTCTTCCCAAATTGCGATGATGACATCGAAGCTTGGAAGCTCAAACACTTTGTACTCGACAACAAGGCCCATTGATTCCAGTTCCTCTTTCATCCTCATGAATCCTTTGCTGTCAATGTCGCTTGTAACGTTTTCGCTTCTTTTGATGTTTTTGTCTCCAACTTCAAGAATCTGTGAAATCTTTTCGGAAGTGGCGTCCAGTTCGGTTCCGCCCAGGATCTCTCCGATTTCTGCAAGCTTTGATTCGAATTCATTTAGTGGAAGGACTTTTCTTGACCTTCCCCTAACGATAAGTATCCTTTCATTATCTATCGCAGGCCTGGACCCTTTGAATGCATCAAAAAATCCCATAACTTGTCCTGCAAGCTCATAAGTCTTTTTCATCAAATCATATCCTTAGATGTTCAGTTCTTCTTTCAGCTCTCCAAGGGTAGTTACCTTTTCGGCATAAGCGTTGTGCCTGTGGATACTTTCCTGGTTTTCCTGACGTGCTGTAATCAATGTGTCATCAGGGAAATCCGCATATTTGTTGGCTATCTTTTCCATCATGTTCCTGACGCAGTCCTCAACGAAAACTGGGTTTCTGTGAGCGTTCATCACTGTTGCGTTTTCGTCAGGCCTCTTGAGCAATTCACACACTGGAGAGCTCATTGAGGTTTCGATTATGTCTATGAGGTCTTCCGCTTTCACTGTTTTATGTTCCGGAACTTCAATTAGAAGGGTTCCGACTCCCCTTTGGTTGTGGGAGGCAAAAGTAACTGTATCTAAAACCTTTTGGGTAGTTTCTTCATCTAAAAATTCCAATAATTTAAGCTTGTCGGATTCTCTGACGGATTCCTGTGCACATGGACACACGGTCATTCCGATAAGTTCTGCACCTATGCTCTTTCTAATGTCCACGTTACCATTTTCATCTCTTAACCCAACGGCTTTAGCTTTTAGCTGGGCCATTTCCTGGGTCTTGTTTTTGGTAACAGGAGATTCCTTCATGAACATGAAATCGGTTGTCATTGATATTTCAACACGTTCTGCATATTCGTGCTTTGTCATCATCTTGTCAACAATCTTTGCACATAATGATTCGACGTCTACGGTGGAGTCTTTAGCTACGTCCTCAAGGACTTCACTAATGGCTTCCGGGTTCCTGGACATGTGTACTCCTTTTTGATCACTTGGCAAATCTACAAATGCATCAAAAGTAGGTACCAATATTATAGGTCTTTTGTTTGTTCTTTTTAGTTGTAATAATTTCTTGACTCCGGTTACACCCACTCTGGTTAGTTTTATAGGTATATTTGGAGTATCGTCCTGAGTATCGGGTAAGCAAACTGCCAATTTTATAACCTCTATTTAAATTAGTATTATAATTATTTGTATCTTTTGATTTAAATACTTATTAAAAATGACATAAATTTCGTAATATTGTTATTACTTTGAAAAAATATTTTACAAAAAAAGTTAATGAAAAATAAGAAAAAATTAAAAGTAGTTTAGTTTAAACCACTTTTTTTTAACAATTTATAAAATGTTGGATGATCCCATATCTTCCTTGATAACATCAAGAACGGTCTGGGTATATGTCCTTTCTATAATTGGGTCTTTTAACAATTCTTTAATGAATGCGTTCAGTTCATTTGTGTTTCTGAATTTTGCAATCAGGAATGCATCGTATTCACCAGTAACATCATAGATTCCAACTACATTCTTGTTAAAGAAAGTTTTTTCTTCCCAATTCTTGAGCTTTCCGCCTTTGACCCTCACGCCTATGATTGTGGTTAAGACGAATCCTAGCTTTTCATGGTCGATAACCGGGGAAAATTTCTTAATTACTCCGGATTTCACCATTTTATCAATACGGTTGTGGACAGTTCCAACAGAAACATCTAAACTGCGAGATATTTGTCTGTAAGAAGTTCTTACATCCTCATTGATAATTTTAAGGATGTTAATATCAGTATCATCGAGTTTTACTACATTATCTTTAGTTTTCACCATATAATATCTCCCTTATATAATTTCTAAAAATAATTGGTTAATCTATAAATTAACCTTATGCTTTATAATAATGTTTTTATTATATATAAAACTTTGTCTATTTTTTTAATTTTTTATTTATTTTTTCTAAACAGTTTCTATTAAGTAATTTTTACATTACATGTTTTTTTTAAAATTTGATTGAATATATAACACCGTTAGTATTTTTTTATATCGGCATCTATTATTTTTGAAAATTAATCTAAATATCGTTTAATTTTATCAAAATGTTTTTAATATTTTCAATTCCAGCATCAGTTTTTATGCCTATTGGATTGTAATGGGTCTTTATGGCTTTAAATCCGTCCTTTTCAAGCTCATTCAAAATCAGCTCGAATTTTGGTGCGCTCAGCTTTAAGGTTTTGCAGATGCTGTGGACATCATAAAATGTTGCGGGGGCGTCAGCCTCCACAAGGCATTTGTTCAACAGTTTCAAGGCTTCCTTTTCGCTGTTTATCTTTTTGTTGTCAGCCTCTTCAATCATCTTTTGGATGAATTCGCCATCCTGAATCTTTCCAAGCCATAATGGTCCTGCATGAACCATTTTTTCACCACAGACTGGACAGACATCGTCAATCGGGCTGGCCAGGCCGTTGCTTGTCTGGCGATGCAGGCAACTTTTGCAGTGGCTGATGTAGCCGATGTTTTTTAGGGATTCATCGGTCCTTTTTGAACCCTTTTTAATTTCTAGGTATAGTCTCATGTAGTGTTCGGTGCTGTGTGACATTTTCACTTCAATGAGCTTGGCGTATTTTGAAAGAGTGAGTGCAACAAAGCCTGCTAGAATCCTGATTCCAGTTTCATGACAATATTCGCTTTTGCATGGTTTTGAATTGTATTTGCGAATGCAAGGCTCCTCGTAGGTTCCGCACAGTGCTGATGTGTCGGTTGCGGTAACGCACATCAGGGAGTTTCTTCTGGCGCAATACCCTGCAGAGTCGAGAAATGGTGAGGGTGTGCCGAATGGATCGATGTCAATAACGTCGAATTCTCCGCGTTTCATTCTCAGGAACATGCTTGCGTCATGCTGATGGACACTGACATCGCTTAGGTTGTTCAATTCGATGTTGTGCCTTTCGTAATGGTTGGCGGTTTCGCTTATGTCGTTGATTGAAACCTCGCCGACGCCATCGATTTCGTTTTTGTATCTCACGCCCCTAATTCCACTTCCTCCAAACAAATCGCAAATGTTTATTTCACGGTCCTGCTCCTTTTGGAATACCTGGATTGCAAGAATGGAGAGGTCTCTGTTCAGTTCCATGTGCGGATTGTAAAAGACCGGTGCGGCTGATGAGACCTTTTCATATTCGGGAAATTCGATTTTTGTCAATCCTTCTTCAATGCTCACTATTTTATATTCGTCCATCACTTCTCACTCTTGTTTTTTTAATAAGTAACATTTTAGATTTAGATAATCTTATCTTATGCTTTTTTCTCAAGAAATTATATCTGTGGCTTGTAGTATTAATAACTTTTTTCAAAGTGGCTTCAAATAGTTAGAATTTAAGCCATTTCACAAAATCCTAAAAAACAATTCAAACAGACACCTATTCCGGAAAAGCAATGTGAAATCAATATAAGTGTTATAAAAGAATGGAACAAACCAAAACAGAAGTTTATAATTATTAAATTATGAAACAAAACTCAAAAACGCAATTTTCAATTAACTCAAATTTCAATAAGAATAAGGATTTCTGCAAGTTTTTAAAAATTTAAATAATGCTCATTGGCATAAATATATAATATGAGCAAAGACCGTGAAAGCATGAAGGGAACATACTTCATCTCTTCAATTTCAACATCTTCATACCTTGTTGAATATGGAATTTTATCAATTTTTACTTTATTCCTACTTTTTGTTTTGGATTTCTCGATTCCATTGACATCAAGGGTTTATGCATATTATTACGGCTTTGCATATCTGCTTCCTATCCTAATAGGATACATTTCAGACAAATACCTGAGCAAATCCGCTGCGTTGACAGTTGGCTTCGTTTCAATGATAATAAGCCAAGTGTTCCTATGGTTTTCTGCCACATTATATGATCCCAACCTTCCTGTAAGGGACACAATAGTCTTTAATTTGCAAAACATTATGTGCTTTATAGGGTCGATGTTCCTCGCTTGTGGTATGAGTTTCGCATCCCTTTCAATTACTCATATAATCAATTCAATCAATAATGAAGAATCAAGACTTAAGGGATTCTCCATTTATTATCCAATTTTGAATTTTGGAGTATTGATTGGGGTAATCATAACAAGTGTGGTGGTGGGAAATGAAAATTATGAATTATATGAATGGATTTTCGTTATATTCGCAATTATTCTAACTATCGGGCTGTTCAGCTTTAGATTAGGCAAAGACAAGTATCTGGTAGACAATGATGGAAACCCTATGAAGGATGACCATTCTAAGGATTCCATAATTGAGGAGTCAAATAAACTTCTCAGGAACATGTCACATGAAAGCATATCCAAAATCAAAGATCTAAACTTCAGGCAACGGATAAAGTTTTTTCGTGATTCCCTGACGCCCAATGACAAGGATAAGCTAACTGTCTTTTTCATATTTTTGATGATTATAATATTTTATAGAATTGCTTTTTCCCAATCCAACATATCCCTTGTCTTTTTTATAAATGATTATGTTCAAAGGGATTTGGGCTTTTTTACAGTGCCCGTACAAATGTTTGCCCTGCTTAATCCTCTCTTCATTTTAATTTTAGGTCCTATTCTCATTAAAGTCAATGATAAACTGGACGAAAAGAAAATCAATCTGGGATTCATAAGAAGGACCATATTGGCCCTGTTGGTCATGGTGTTATGCTTTACTCTGCTAACCGTAATCGGCTATTATATAGATATTGGTTCTGTGGATAAGATCGGCCCGATTTGGATTGTTGTTTTTGAATTCTTCATAGCAGTATCGGAACTTCTTTTTTCAATAGCAGGTTATGCCATGGTTGGTGATTTGGCACCTGAAAAATATTATTCCTTGTTTTTCGGATTTTTCCTGGCTACAAAGTCTGTTGCAATGTTCCTGTCAGGTTTCATATCATCATGTTTCCCAACGGAAGAAAGCTCATCTTTTATTTTTAGCATGCCCATTAACGGACTGATGACCTTTTTCATAACATTTGTAGTTATGAACCTATTCACCGCTTTAGTTCTAATCATTTATAGAAAAAAATTGCTTGAAAAAATGCATCTTGATGATGTGAATACTGCATAGCCCCACATTATTAAATACAAATAATTTGCGGCATCGTTTTATTTTTTAAACAAAAATCTTGTAGATAAGAGTTAATCACGGAAAATAATCTATGTGATATCGTCCAAATTCTCATTATCCAGCATTTGTGTTAGAATTCGAGCATAGAGCCTGACAAATCCCACGGCTATATCGCTTGAAAACATGTCTGCATGATTTATGTGAATGACATACCCGTCATCCAAGTCATTGATTACGCAGAAGAATTCGGAAAATGAATCCTTAAAGGTATACTCAAATAGTACAGTATTATTCAAATTGAATTCCTTTTCAAGCAATCTGAAAGGATAGACATTGCTTATCATGGAATTCAGGACAAGTTCGGAAAAGTTCTCCAGGTATGTTTTAATGTCATCGTTTTTGCAGTCAACCAGTATTGGGGTTGTGCGGGCAAACATTCCCAGGGAATCCTGAATATAATTTTCATGACGGCCATGCTCCACAAAGTTATAGTAGACCTTAGGGCTTCCAATAAAACGTGAGTAAGCATATGCAAATACTGCATTCAGGAAAGTGCCGATTGTGATGTTATTGCTTCTGGTGAACTCTTCAACATCACTTCGAATTCCTCGGATTGGAAGGGAAACGATTCCCCGAGAGCCGTTCGAATCCTCTTGGATTGAATTGACCCCGCCAATGTCTGCCAGTAGTTTGGCATAAAACTCATGTGAAGAGTCATAAGTCTCCTCGAATTTCGATTCAAAGGAATCACGGCTGGCATAAAGGAAGCCCAAATCAACATCCTTGTTCAAACTGCCCTCAAAGGCATCAATGAAATCATTGTCAATTATAATGCATCCTATAGCATCATTAATCACATGATGAATGTCATAGACAATTCGCTTTGATTTTTCATTGTCGATAATGAAGAAACGGGCCAAATGCCTTTCCAAATCAAAAGGTTTTATGAGGCCAGTGAAATCATCGGTATTGCAGACTTCAACTAGGGGATAGCCATCACAGATTAAAAGGGGCATGTCCCTATCATCTAGAATACGTCCTTTTAATATAGGGTGCTTTTCAATCAAGCAATGAATTGCATCCTTAATGTCATCAACGGATTTGTCCAAAGGACATTCGACAATCTCCCAAGTGGAATAGGCGTTGCCCATATCCTGGTCTTTTTCGTTGAAATAGATTTCAAGCTGGGGTTCCGACAGGGCGCAGACAACCTCATTATCGTTAAAAGTGAAATTTCCAATGAATTCCAATTCAAATCTGATGTTTTCAATGAATTCTGTGAGATTATCTGCTATATATGTGCCTTTCGGATAATTGCCGCTAATGTAATAGGAATCATCCTCGCGATTTATGTTGAAAACAATCCCGTATGTGTCCGCATCCTGTAAATCATCCTGAATCAAATCATGATTGACTGATTTGAACAGTTCATCTTCAAAAGCAAATTCCGTGCTTAGGAAATTGAATGTGACGGGGCAGTGCCTGTACTCCAATTCATTGGTGATGTAGATTAATGAGGCATAATTCAAACCCAAATTTTTAACATCGCCGAATGCGGTTTTAATTTTATAAACGTCCCTTACAATGGAAACATCATCATTATCATTGCATATATCGACAGGTACAGGATACTGGCTGGTAAACCACCCTACGGTTCTGAAAAGATTTGCAAGACTGTCATCACGTCCATATGATTCCCGATTGAAAATTATATCTTTCCCATAAGTCTTTTTATATGCACGTGCGATAGCTAATGCCCAATATTCCTCTTCTGAAAGCATCAATAAATTATCGGCGTCATATCCTACCTTAACATTGAAACGGAATCCCTTTGATTTTCCCCTAATCTGTGAATCATCCAATAGTCCGTTGACTTCAGTCCAATGCAATTTCTCTTCTTCAGATATGTTGTCAACCAATCCCCTTACATCTTCAACCCAGTCCCTATAGGAATATGGTCTTGTGAGTTCAATATGCTCATCATTCGAGTCATGATAAGTTTCCTTTATTGATAATTCATTGCCTTCGATAATCTCTGGGGAAATGTCCTGTGTATTTTCGATATTCTGAGCAATCCTATACGGTGTTCTATAATTCAATATGTCTCTTGCAGGACATGTTATGCCGTTTTTGTTGAGCAATGAAATTACGCGAATCGCCGTGATGGAATCTCCGCCGAGGTCAATGAAGTCATCGTTTAATCCAATGGTGCCCTGATTAAACACGGCCTTGAATGCATCCGCAACCATCTTTTCCACTGGATTTGTGGGAGCAACATAATCAACAAAATTATCGCCATGATCTTCATTGCCATAAACACCTTTGGAATTATCGCCCGGACTTATGGTGGAGAATGCTTTCAGGTCCTCGTCGCTGCAATAGTCAATATCGGCGAGCATCTCCCTATCCAACATCTGATTTAAAATTTCGGCATACGCTTTAGCAAAACTGATTATGGTTTTCCTTGAGAACTTATCTGAATGTTGTATCCCAACAGCATAACCATCATCCAAATCATTAACGACACATAGCAAATCGGAAATGGAATCTGTGATGTTTTCGCTTGCAATAATGCCTTCATTTAAACTGGAGACATCATTGTAATCTAAATTATACTCAAACATCACATCATTGTTCAAATTGAATTCGGAAGCAAGCTCCATGAATGGATAAACATCATTCAACATGGAAGATAATGCCAAATCTGAAAAATAGCTCAAGTATCCCTTGATGAAATCATTTTTGCAATCCACTAAAATAGGAACCGTTCGAGCGAACATCCCCACTGCATTTCGGGCATAATCCTCGTGTCGCCCATGTTCAGTGAAATTGAAGTAAACTTTCTTGCTGCCTAAAAAACGCGAATATGTATAGGCAAAAGCGGCATTTAAGAAAATCCCAGCAGTTATGCCATTGGCGCTGGCGAACTCTTCAACACGGCTCTTGATGCCTTGGATAGGTAGGAAAACAATGCCTTCACAGCCTTCAGAATCATTCGGCAATTGCTTTGCTTCATCGATATCGCTCAAGTGTCCTGCATAGAATTCGTGGGCTTGCTCATAGCCGGATTCAAATTTGGATTTGAAGGAGTCATAACTGGCATGAACAAAACCCAAATCAATACTGTCATCAAGATCATCTTTTAAAGCCTTAATCAAATCATTTTCAACAATTGCGCATCCTCCAGCGTCATTGATGATATGATGCGCCTCAAAAAACACCTTTTTTTCTTCATTTTTATCAATAATAATAAAACGTGAAAGGGATTTTTCAAAATCGAATGCCTTTACAAGATTGGAAATGTCATCATCGGAATTTATGTCAATGTCGGGATTGCTGTCACAGATTAAAAGAGGTGAAATGTCATTATCTAAAAGTCTTGCTTTTAAGATAGGGTGTTTGTCAATTACAGATAAGATTGCCCTTTCAATCTCTTCAATCGAACTGTCCGAACCGCAATCAATAAGGGCATATGTGGAATATGCAGTATTCTTATTGTTGACTTTCTCATCCAAATAAATTCCCAATTGGACTTCAGACAACGGACAGATTATTGTGGAATCCTCAACAAAAGAATCTCTCTCCTTTAAAATATCTTTTGCAGAATTTCTAACATCTTCAAGCCAGGATTCATATGAATTAGGCTTATTCGGTTTCGTTTTTGTATCTAAAGCCAAATGAGTGTAGATATATGTCAAATCATCCAATAAAATGCTCCAGCTTACCCCGTCCACAATCAGATGATGAATGACAAAGACAAGATAACACTTATCTTCAAAGCGAACCAAACTGACATCCGCCAGATTATTGAAAACATCAAGCGAGTCTTTGGCTTTCCGGATGATTTTTGCAATGCCCTCATCAAAATCACCGTTTATCTCATATTCGTTGATTTCGCAAATCTTGGTATTCAGCGGCAATATTTCCTGCACATATCTGCCGTCTTTAACTTTGAATCTCGCCCTCAGCATGTCATGCAGATTCGTTAATTCATCCAAAGCAGCCTGCAGGATGGCGATATCCAAATCGGCTGCAGATTCCAAAACAAATTCTTGTGTGAAATCATTCCGGTTTATCTGATCAAAGAAATAATCTTGAATCGGAAGCAAATCAAAAACGCCTTCGACATGGTCGTATGACTCTTCAAATCCATCTCCCGCATTCTGGGCAATGAGATATGGAGTCTTGTAATTTAAAATATCACTTGGATTACATAGGATTCCTTCATTTTGAAGCAGGAAGACTATGCGTATGGCCTTAATGGAATCTCCGCCCAAACGATAAAAGTTATCATTGATTCCAACCCGTTTTACATCCAGAACATTTTCCCATACTTTAACAATCGCCTCTTCAACGGCATTGGTTGGTGGGGCATATTTGTATTTGGCAACTTTAGGATGAGGCAGTCTTTTAATATCAATCTTTCCGTTGTTGTTTAGCGGAATGGAGTCAATCTGCATTATTGAAGAGGGCACCATAAACGGAAGCAAAACATTTCCCAAATCATTCAATATCTCATCGGTGTCAATGACATCATCACTGACTATGTATGAATACAATTGCGTATTTCCCGAATTCGATACTGTAACGGCCTGGATTATATTCCCATTTCTCTCGATTTGCCTGTTGATTTCATCCACTTCAATCCTTTGGCCATTGATTTTGATTTGAGTGTCTTTTCTTCCGATGAAATTTATTTCCCCATCACTGTCAAGATATGCCAGATCTCCAGTGCAGTACAATGTGCCTTCATCAAATGGATTTTCGATGAAATGCCTGTTTGTTTCATCAGTATTCTTTAAATAACCATCAGCCACCTGTTTTCCGCCAATGCACAATTCTCCGGGAATGCCTATTGGACACAACTGTCTTTCATCATTTAAAATATAAATTTGAGTATTCACATTGGCTTTTCCAATTGTGATTTTATCATATAGGACTCTTTTAATGCTTGCGAATATTGTTGCTTCGCAAGGCCCATATGCATTGTAAATGATAGGATTGTAATTTTTTCGAATTTCGGCTACAAGGCCGTCATTTAGTGCTTCCCCTGCAAGTATCAGCATCCCCACATTTTCCATAATCCTTTCAAAATTTGGAAGCGTTAAAAACATTTTCAATTTGGCCGGAACCGTATTGATAATTGAATTCTGATTCAATACGTCTTCAGGAATTCCTGAAAAGTCATAATTCTCATCGATTACATGCAGCCGTATGCCATTCAGCATTGAAAAGATAATCTCAAAAACCGATGTGTCGAATCCGATATTTGTCGTGTGGTAAAAAATCCTGCTGTTCTTATCATAAAATTGCTTTTTAGCGCTGATCAGGAAGTTTTCAACATTTTCATGAGTGATTTGCACACCTTTTGGGACTCCTGTAGTTCCCGAAGTATGAAGTATGCACAGCTTGCCTTGAGAGGACGATTCTAATTCGCCGTAATCATAATCATATAATGATTCTTGGCTCAAATCAACAATGTTGACATCATCCATGTCCAAATCAAGATTTGTCAACACGACTTTGGCGCCAACCTCATCAATGATGTGTCTTATCCTTCCCTCTGGAGCCGATGGGTTGACTGGGACATAAACGGCATTCAGTTTCAAAATGCTGTAGAATCCCAAAACAGATTCCACGCTGCGGTTAGCTATCAATACGATATTGTCCTGCTTCTCGACGGCGAAATTGTCCTTCAGATAATTTGCCAGGCTGTTGGTTTTCAAATCAAAATCATTATAGCTTAAAGAAGATTCGCAATCAGACAAAATAGTCATTGTAGGGTTTTTAGCAATTTGCTCTTTCAATGCTGTCAGTATTGAATCATATTTCAAATCCTCCTTAACGCCGGCCATTTCCATTATCCTTTCCCGCTCGCCAGATGATAGGATATCAATGTCATCAATTTTCCTGCCCATATTTTCACCGATGCCATCAATCAAATTGACATAATGGTCCAGTAATCCTTTGATCTTTTCAAATGAATACAAATCACTATTATAATCGAATTCGACAGTCAAATCGGATGAGCTATTCTTTATTGTGCATGTCAAATCAAATTTGGTTTCGTCCCACTTCAAATCATCGTCAAATTCATCTGCAGTGTTCTGTATAAAGGCTATGCTGAAGAGAGGATTGAATGAATTGTTGGTTGGCATATTATGGTCTTCAATTATCTGCTCGATTGAATAGTCCTGATTGGCAAATAAGTTGGCCAGTTCCTCTTCGGTTTTCATTAATGTCTCTTTTAGGGTATCTCTGCCACATATCGTCTGTGCAAATGGCAGCGTATTGACAAACATTCCCAAAGTCTTTTTCAAAACGGGGTGCGTTCTTCCACTTGTTACGGTTCCGATTTGAATGTTCGATTCGTCTGTGTATTTGTGAAGCAAAACACAGAATTGCAGAAGCAGTAATTTGTAAACTGTGGTATTGTTGTTCCTTGCCTGCTTTTCTATAATTTCATTATCCAGATTGTATGCAATTTTGCTTCCGTTGAAAGTCATGTTCAGTGGCCTTTCAAAATCGCTCATCAGCACTGTTCCATATTCTGAAAGTTTTCTGTTTTTCCAGTAATCCGCTTCCTTGGCCTGCTGACTCTTAACCCAGAATGCATAATCCTTATACTGGATTTCGTTTGTCGTGAATGGTTCATCATTGTAGGCCTTTTTAATTTTGTCGTATAGTAAATCGTTGCTTATCTGATCGCCTATCGCATGGTGCATGTCCCTGAAGATATAGGTTTCGCCGTTGAATTCAATGGCCTTTATCCTAAGCAGAGGGTCCGTTTCAAGTCTGAACGGCTGAATGTTTTGCACCATGACTTCATAAATGTCTTCATTTTCTTCAAGCTTTATTGAATCCACCTTGATTGGGCGCTCTTTGTGAATCTTTTGTATGTATTTGCCATCTTCAACATGAAGCGAAGTTCTAAGTATCTCTTCAGCCTCAATTACCTTATTGATTGCATCTTCCAGCCTGCCGATGTCAATGGATTTCTTAAGCCGGACTACATTTGGCAGATTGTAATTGGTTAAATCAGGATTTTTACGATAAAGGACATACAGCCTCTCCTGTTGGGATGACATTGGATATTTGCCTGTGACTGATGGCGTGGCCTTTTCTATCTCATCGGTTGAGGCATTACCCTCGATTAGCTTTGACAGTTTTCTGACGGTAGGATTGTTCATCAGGTCAATGTGTTTCAAGTTTATGTTGAACTCATGGTATATGTCTGAATTCAGCTTCATCAATGTGAGGGAAGTAAAACCAAGCTTAAATAGATTATCGGTGACTCCGAAACTGTCATGGTTTAGGATATCCCTGCAGAAATCGTAAATGCCTTTCTCCAAATCATTTGCCGCTTTCACATTTTCCGTATCCGTCGCCGGTTTTGGCAGCATCTTTCTGTCTATCTTTCCGCTTGGGGTTTCCGGAAAGCCATCCAGCTGGATGATGAATGTCGGAACCATATATTCGGACAGGAATCTTTCCAGATGTTTCCTTAAATCATCAATGTCAACAGGGCTTTCGCAGGTGAAATATGCACATAGATGATTTTCATTATTTATTTCATGAATCATGACAACGGCATTATTGATTTCACCATATCTTACCATCACCTGTTCGATTTCTTCAGGATCAACCCTTTGACCCCTCAGTTTGATTTGATTGTCGATTCTTCCCTTGATTATCATCTCTCCTGAAGGAAGTTCAATCGCATAATCACCGGACTTGTAATAGGGAAGCCCGTTTAAGGAAATGAACACCTCTTTAGTTTTTTCCTCCATATTATAATATCCCTTGCTTACACCAATTCCGCCAATATACAGTTGCCCTATCACTCCATAAGGCAGAAGCTTGTCATCGATGTCCCTTACATCAGTGACATAATTGAAAAGCGCTTTTCCGTTGGTGATGAAATCGGGATTCAGAATCTTTTTGCTGTTTGAGGTCAGGCTGGTTTCCAGAGGGCCGTAACCGTTATAGATTTCAATGTCTGCACATTCCTTAATCGAATCATAGATGTTTCTTGTAAACTGCTCTCCTCCACAGCCAATTCCTTTAAAGTGTCTTATTGCCGATTTGAACTCTGGAACCTGCAGATATGAAAGCAGCCTTGAAGGAGTCAGATTTACAAATTCCGGTCTTGTCTCTTCAAGCAGATGGGCCAAAAGAACAATATCTCTGATTTCATCATCGTTTGCAAAGACCAGCTCAATGTCATTTGTCATGGAAAGCAGAATGTCCTCTTCGGAAATGTCAAATGATATCGAAGCGATTGACAGCAATCTCCTGTAGTTGTTCTTGATATGGGTGGCAGTCAGATTGGATATTCCGCAATGGGTTGAGATAACGCCCTTCGGATTTCCCGTTGAACCGGAGGTATAAAGAAGAAAAATAGGGTCATCTGCCTTCAGGTCAACTTCGGGAAATCCTGCATCCCCCTCATCAATCAGGTCCTGGGGGTCGATTGCCCCATCAAGGGATTGTCTTGTAATGATGTATTCTGAATCGCTGTTTTTTCGAATATAATTTATCCTTTCTGGAGGGAAGTTCATATCCAATGGAATGGCTACACATCCCGCTTTGATGATTCCCAAAAATGTGGTGATGAGGGTCTTGTCCCTGGCAAGCATGAGTGAAATCGTGCTGCCCTTTTCGATTCCCCTATTTATCAGTGCATTGGCTATTCTGTTTGCCTCATCATTGACCTGCTTGAAGGTATACTCTTTACCGCAGGTGATTAAGGCAACTTTTTCGGGGGTCTTGTTGGCCTGATTTTCCAATAGTTCATTAACCAGGGGGCTTCTTTTGAGTTCGTATTTTATGGGTGGCTTTTCATCCCTGAGTGCGATATCCTCAACCTTAAGATTGCCGATTTCGCAAGTGACAAATTGGTTTAAAACCCTTTTGATGCTCCTTAAAAATGAGTATGCATATGATGAAGTGTATTTGTTGGCATCGAACCTTAGTTTCAAGAGATATTGCCTGGATGATTCGTCGATAATCAGTGAAGTGCTGGAATCATCGTCTTTCAAATCATTATAAACATAATTGAAATGGTCTTGATTGGCCAATTCCCTTAACGATTCATCATTACTCTTCGGATTGGAAAAATAATCGCAGAGATTGGCGATATAATCAATAACACTTCTTTTTCTGTTTTCATCATTGAATTTCAACGGAACTTCAACGGATTTTCCATTGATTCTGGACTTTGTTTTGATGAAGATTTGGGTGCTGTTGGCATATTTTGTCAATGTGATGCATGTGGCTGCCAAAAACAAAAGATTCTGGTCTAAATCATGTTTTGAAGTCAAATCGTCAATTTTTGATTTGATTATTGAAATGTATACATATTCCATTTTGGAGATGTTATCATCATTTTTATTAAACATGAGAACTGAAGGCTGCATAAAAACACACTATAATATAGTTTTACTGAATGTCATTAAAAAATTTTTTCATATTGTCCCTTAAATTTCAATTCCAAAAGAAAATTGCTTGCTTTGTAGAAATATATTTGATTTTTGCAAAAAATTTTTCAAATCAACACGGCCTATGATAAATTAATATATCATAACCGGATATATATTAAATAGAAGAAGCATTTGAAAAGTAATAAATTATAATTACTTCAAAGCTAGTGATATTTTAAATATTAGTATGTTAATTTAATCAATTTGGTGATATTGTGTCAGACATTAAAGTTCCTATTGCAAAGCCGATAATTGGCGATGAAGAAATTGAAAACGTAGTTGAAGTATTGAAATCTGGAATGATTGCTCAAGGACCGAAAGTGGAAGAGTTTGAGCAGAAATTTGCCGAATGGGTTGGAGCAGAATACGGCATTGCCGTCAACTCAGGAACTGCTGCCCTACACACTGCACTGCTTGCATGCGACATTGGTCCGGGAGATGAAGTAATCACATCCCCATTCACTTTCATCGCAAGCGGAAACTCAATTGTCTATACTGGCGCAAAACCTGTTTTTGCAGACATCGATTTAAAGACCTACACTTTAAATCCTGATGAAATCGAAGGATTGATAACCGAGAACACCAAGGCAATCATGCCTGTTCAGCTATACGGCCAATCTGCAGATATGGACAGAATCAATGAGATTGCAGAAAGGCATGGTTTGATTGTCATCGAAGATGCAGCACAGGCACACGGTGCAACCTGCAATGGTCAAAAGGTTGGAAGTATCGGAGACATGTCATGCTTTAGCTTTTACCCTACAAAGAACATGACCACATCCGAAGGCGGAATTATTACTACCGACGATGAGGATTTGGCCGATAACGCAAGAATGTTCAGGGCACACGGAGCGACAGTCAGATATCACCACGATGCAATAGGATACAACTTCAGGATGACTGACATCTCCGCAGCAATAGGTCTTGCACAGCTTGAAAAAATCGATGCCTTCAATGACCAGAGAATCGCCAATGCCGATTACCTAAATGAGGGCCTTGCCGATGCCGATGGTGTCATCACACCTTACTGTGCCGATGGATCAAGGCATGTATATCACCAATACACAATAAGGGTCGAAAAGGGAGACCGTGATGATTGGGTTGATATAATCAATGACTGTGGCGTTGGAACAGGAATCCACTATCCGATTCCATTGTACAATCAGCCAATCTATAAGACATTGGGCTTTGATGGCGATTGTCCGAATGCAGAGCTGGCTGCCGATAATGTAATTTCCCTGCCGGTCCATCCGTCACTCACAAAAGAAGATTTGGACCTTGTTATTGAAGCGGTAAAGACTGCTTCCGATGAGTTAGATTAAATTCTAACTTTCATCACTTTTTTTTTAAATTAATTCCAACCATTACAGTTTCATTTTCATTGAAGTTGATGGGGGTTTGGGGGGAGTGATGAATTCTCCCGACATTATTTCAACATCTCGTTTACGGTGTTTACTTTGGCATCCAGGGTCCTGTTTTCCAGGTCCCTTCTGTCGTCTACTTTTATAACAGTATATACTCTGCCGATTCCAAGCTCAAAGATTGCTTCCTGGGCAGCAGCTATTGCGGAATATAGCTCTTCAAGAGTGTCAGCTTCTATCTGGGTTCCCATTCCGGTCAGCTGGTAGTTCAAACCTGAATCCTTTATTGACTGCACTGCTGCGGTCACATAATCCTTGCATTCTGTAGTTTCGGTTCCGACAGGCAATATTGCAAAATCACAAGTAATCATTTTTTCACCTACTAAAATTATTTATTTATTGTTTAATAAAATAATTGGTGATGGTTAAGTTAGATAAAGATGAATTCAATGAAATGATTTTTACAAGAATCAATAATTTGATTCGTGATTATGAACTGATTAAAGAGGGTGAACTGATAGCCGTAGCACTGTCAGGGGGCAAGGATAGCATATTGACTTTGCATGCCCTGAAGAATTATCAGCAGTTTCTTGATTTTGATCTGGTGGCAATCAGCGTTGATGAGGGCATCGAAGGGTATCGTCCGCATGGTATCGCTTCTGCCATTGATAATGCCAAGCAGCTGGATGTAAAACTGGTTCAGAAGTCATTCAAAGAGGAGGAAGGATTCGCTTTGGACGACATATATTCTAATTTTAAAAGCGCATGCATTCCCTGCGGTGTTTTCAGAAGAAACATCCTGAATAAGACTGCTTATGAGATTGGAGCGGCCAAAATCGCAACGGGACATAACCTTGACGATGAAATCCAATCGTTCCTTATGAGCTTTGCAAGAGGGGATACAATAAAATTTTCCAAATTCGGCCCAGAGCTTGACGTGATTCATCCCAAGCTAGTCCCGAGAATAAAGCCTCTGTGGAACACTCCTGAAAAGGAGGTCGGCATGTGGGCCGTAATAAATGATATTGATGTTCATTTGGCTGAATGTCCATATGCATATCTGTCCCTTAGGGCCAAAATCAAGGAATTCCTGAATGTCAGCGAAGACAGATATCCTGGTGTGAAGAAAAATGTGATGGAATCGTTCAAACAGATCTTGACCTTTGAAAATGACATTCCCGCAAGATTGAATGAATGTGAACTCTGCGGTGAGCCGACTTCATCCAATGTCTGCAAGGCCTGCGAGCTTAAGGAATCACTTGAATTATAATCCTTTTTTGTCTTTTGCTCAATGAAGATGGTCGCCCAATGTTCTTAATGATTTGACTATTTTTGTTTAAATTGCTGCATCATTCAATCATCAAATCGAAAATCCCTATACAAAATTATTATAATGAATGTAGTTTATAGTTAATATTATAATTAGTATGGGGGAAACATTTTTGCAAAACAGAAAAATATTGGTGCTTGCGGTATTCGTCAGCTTGCTTGCGATTTCGGCGGTCAGCGCATCGGATAACGTCACTGATGATATTGTAAGTGCAGGCAATGAAACCTTTGATACTGTAATCTCAGAGGCCAATCAGGCTGAAGGGTCATTTGACGATTTGTCTCAGCTGATTCAGGACACGCCTGAAAGGGATACCTTAAAATTGGATAGGGATTACAGGAACACTGAAAATTC
>CACWUH010000008.1 GCA_902764015.1 uncultured Methanobrevibacter sp.
TCAAGGCAAATTCATATATCATTATGAATGGAAACACTTTGACGAAACAATAGACATGGCCTAAGAATCTCCGGCTTCTTAAAGCCGGAGAGGTTCAATCAGTCCATATGTTTTATGAATATCCATTATTTTTTACATATTAATGTATGGCCATATTCAATTATTATCTGATGCCCATTGTATCTGTAAAGTTTATATAATGTGTAAAATAAAAATATTAAAGGCTATATTTTTTTGTCGTGATTATAGTTTACAAATCTAGGGAGGTGAAAACGAGTGAAAAAGGCGACGGCTTTGATAATATTTTCTTTATTTCTTGTTTTGATGTCAATGGCAACGGTTTGTGCCAATGAAAATGCTACTTTTGACGATACTTTAAGCATTGATGATGCAGTAAATGACACCATTGCTGCAGATCCCGAAATCGGTACCTTTGATGATTTGTCCCAATTGATTAATGGCGATGAGGACGTTATTGAATTAAAAACGGACTATAAGTATTCTCCTACGGATAATGTTGCTAAAAGTGGAATTACTATTGATAGGCCTATAACGATCAATGGTAATGGCCGCACAATTGACGCTTCAAATTCTGTCAGAATATTTATTGTCAATTCATCCAATTCAACTTTGGGAGGAGCAATAAAGGCCAATGATTTTGATAATTTCACAGTTAACGGCTGCAATTTCTCAAACAACTTCGTCAACGCTTCCGGTGGAGCAATCCTAAGCTATGCTAACAATACCCAAATCAATGATTGTAACTTTGATGGAAATCATGCCGATTATAATGGCGGTGCGGTGTATCTCGCAGGTAAGGACAGCGAAATTGACAATTGTAATTTCAGATTAAATGATGCCGGTTATGGCGGGGCAGTTCTCATTAGAGGAAAAAACGGATTGGTGAACAATACTGTTTTTGATTCCAATCATGCCGAGGCTAGTGGCGGAGCATTAAATGCCGCTGAATCGGGTATGACTGTCAACAATACCAAATTCATTAACAACAACGCTACATATGGCGGTGCAGTTTTTTCAGACAATCGACAATTCGACTTTCGATGAAAACGAAGCGACTGATTTCGGCGGTGCAATGTATTTATATTGGTGTTATTATTCCAAAGTCAAGAATAGCAGATTCACGTCAAATAAGGTGATTGAGGGTTCTGGAGGAGCGATATACTCTGATGGTTATTATGATGAATATGAGAATCTCACCTTCGAAAAGAATGAAGCCTACTATGCAGCAGGCGCTTTGGCATTGATGGGTGTTCCAAATGCTAAGGTCAACGACTGCTATTTTGATTCAAATAGCGTCAATCACCTTGGTGGAGGAATCTATACAAACTCCCGCGGGTGTGAGATAAACAATTCCACATTTGTCAATGGCCATGCCGCATCAGGGGCTGGAGTGTATATGGTCTACTCAGAAACTAATACGGACAGTATTTCCAATTCATTCATCACGGATTCGAAGTTCTACAACAACACTGCCCTTTATGGAGGTGCTGGAGTCAGTGCAACTTCACATGCAACAATCAGCAATTCAGAATTCAAAGACAACAGCGCCGGAAATTACGGCGGTGCTGTGGATTTAACCCATGCAAGGCTTATCAATTCCACACTTGAAAACAATAATGCCATTTACGGCGGAGCCACATATGTCCATGATTCGGATATCATTAACTCTACATTCAAGGACAATACTGCAGAAGTCGGAAATGCAATATATATCCTGAATTCATCAAATCTCGAGGGCAATGACGTATCGGATGAGGACATATTCCTGTATGACGATGATTATCCTGGCAAGGTTGTAGGCAATGACCACAATATTCAAAGACTGATGAGAACAGACAAGGGCTATCTGGCCTACTGTGCGGAAAGATACAACTTAAGTCCTTATAACGGCGTCTATGACGGTTCATTGGAAAAGCTGAAAAATTCCATCAATCACAAGTCCATTGGGGACTATCTTAAGATTCTGATTTATTATTATGTTGATGTTTTCGATGATTTAAGCGAGTATGACTTCTCATATCGTGTCTGGGAATTCACTGACGGTGAATACTGGAATTCAACAGATCCTGTTGTCCGTGAGGTCATAAGGCTATACGATTCCGGACTCAGAGTATCCACCGAAAACGGATGCAAGGTCTTGGCCAACGGCACATTGATGTACTTTAATTTCTCATCCCTTGTGACACCGTCAGGAGAGCAGAACCTCTTCCTTTTCAAGTTCTGGCATGAGGACATCCTCAACGAGACCCTCACAAAGGAGGCATTGATCAACAAGACCATATTCCTTGGAGACAACGTTGAGTATAGAATCGTTATCAACAATAAGGGATCATCTCCTGTATATGACAATTGGGTTGAGGATAATGACTATTCCGAAGGCTTGGTCTATAAGTCATGGAGAGCAGAGGTCGGAAACTGGTCCTATAGCGAAGAGACCGGTCGCTGGACATTGGATGTTCTCGAGCCGGGCAAGTCTGCTTCAATCATCCTGACATTCGGAGTGACCGCAGAGGGACTGATGTACAATAATGCAACCTCAGGTTTGGGCGTTGTAAACGTTACAAAAAGCGGTGCAGGTTTTGAAGCCCATAATCCGAACATGACCGTTCAGAAGAAATCATTGACTCCACAGGTCAACGTCGGTGATGAGGCAGTATTTGAGATTGTCGTGACAAACACCGGAGACATTGATTTGGAGAACGTCTTTGTATGTGAAAGCGAGTATGACTCAGGGCTTGTCTATCTGGACTATGTTTCCAAGGTGGGAACCTGGAGGCATAGTGTGGATGATGAAGGTAAACACCGCTTTACCTTGACCGAACTGCTTGAGATAGATGATTCGGCAAGTTTCAGGGTGATATTTAAAACAACAAAGGCAGGAAACTTCTCAAACACTGTCACAGCAGGCTACAACAACACTACTGTTTCCAATTCCACAAACATGACCGAAGTTGTAGGCGAAAACGCCACGGATGTTCCCGACAACAAAACAACCGAGAAAAACGAATCCAAGAAAGAAAACAAAACTAACAGTAAAATTACAGTCAATAAGAAATCCAAAAGCAAAGTTTTGGATGTTAAGCAAAATGAGGTTTCCAAAAGGCAAATCGATGAAAAGGCTACCGGAAATCCACTGATGATTTTATTTTTGGCTTTAATGTTAATACCTTTGGGAAGATTTAGAAAATAATCTTCCAACTTTTTTTATTTTAATTTGAACTTTTTTTTTAGTTATGCATGATATTTTATGTATATTATCAATCTAATTTTATAAAATCATATAACTTCCTCATATTTATTTGATAAATGTGGAAAATGTAAACTTTATATGTATTGTCAAATATAAATTTATATAAGCTATATTTTAGTCTTGATTATAGTTTAGAAATTGAGGGGAGGTGAAAAACAAGTGATAAAAAAGACGAAATTATTGGTAATTGCTTTATTCGTATTGTTCATTTCGATCGGGGCTGTCTGTGCTCAGGAAAATGCTACTGTAAGTGATATTGCTGATACTGATGATGTTGATGATGTTGATAATGTTGATGATGCTGTTGATGTTGCATCTCCAAAGCTAGGCCAAGAAGAGACGGGAGAGGTTTTATCTGATGGTGAGGTTGGAAATTTCACAGAATTGTCAGGTTTAATTTCTCAAAGTAATGATGGAGACACTATTAACTTGACTAAGGATTACAAGCGCCTTTCAAGTGAGGGCTATTCTTATGGAGTTTCTATTAATAAGGAAATAACAATTAATGGTAATGGTCATACTATCGATGCTTCTAAAGGCTCAAGAATTTTTAGTGTTTCTAAATCTAATGTGGTCTTAAAGAATATTACTTTTACCAACGCCTATGGTGATGTGGGAGCAGGAGTTTATGTATCTGGTACTGCAAATAATTTTAAGGTAATCAATTCAACATTCAAGGATATTGTAGCATCTGGTGCTTCAGCACTTTATATAATAGGAGTTGATTCTGAAGTAATTGATTGCCACTTCATTGATAATGTGGCATATAGGCAGTATGCAGCAGCAATATTTTTACAGGGAAATTATGGAAAAATTATAAATTCTACCTTTACCCACAATGTTGCCCACACCACTTCAGATCAATTGTATAATGATGGTGGAGCAATCTATGTTTATGGTAAATATGCCATAATCGATGGATGTAATTTCACTGACAATATCCAAAGTGTAAGCGGTGGAGGAGCTTTGTACTGTGGTGGGACTAGCGGAACCTTAAAAAACTGTAATTTCATCAACAATTCTGCAAACTATCATGGCGGAGCGGTTTCCATTTTAGGTGGTGGATGGACTCTTTTCAATAATTATTTTGAAAATAACACTGCCAAAAGTGCCGGAGGCGGATTGTATCACAATGCGCCATATGGAACATTATACAACATGACATTTGTCAATAACTCCGCCCACATGGGTGGTGGAGCGCATCTTTCCCATGATTATTATCGTGTAACTGATATGAATTATGCTCATACTACCTTATCGTATTCAAGATTCATTAATAATCATGCGATTTACGGTGGAGGAGCACTCAACACAATTTCCCATGTAAATGTGGACAACTGTGAATTTATCGATAACTCGGCGAATAATTATGGTGGTGCGTTAAGCATTGGGTTTTCCAACATAACTAATTCAAGATTTATAAACAATACAGCTCCATTTGGAGGAGCGGTATTCTCATATGCGTCAGGAGTGACAGATTCTAATTTCACTGACAATCAGGCCAATTTCGGAAATTCCATTTATGTTGTTACAAAATCATATCTGGATAATAATATTGGTGATGATGACACGTTCAGCAAACCTGCTATTGATGGTGGTCAAATTGAAGGTTCTCACGATGTTGAACATATGTTAGTGACTGCAAATGGATATTATGGATTCTGTTCTGAATTATATAATTTCAATCCTTATACTGGGGTGTATGACGATTCTATGGATTTCATAAAGAACTCCATAAACGGCGAACCTGTCAAGGAGTATCTGAAGATATTAATCTATCAGTTCCTGGAAAATTTCGATGATTTGAAAAAGACCGGTTTCCATAATTACGTTTGGGCGTTCACAGACAGGGAGTACTGGAATTCAGATGATCCTGTTGTCCAGAACGTAATTGAAATATATAATTCCGGATTCAGGGTTCCTAGCGCAAATGCGTGTAAGGTGCTTTCAAACGGAACATTGATGTATATCAACTATTCCTCAATGGTCACACCGTCTTCCCAGCAGAATCTGTTCCTGTTCAAGTTCAGTTATGGAGACCCTATTAACCAGTCCATGTCAAAAGAGGCAATTATAAATAAGACATTGTATATTGGAGACACTATCGATTACAGGATTGTAATCAGCAATAAGGGTACCTCAATAGTGTATGATAACTGGGTTGAGGACAATGACCACGGTGATGGTCTGGTCTATAAATCGTGGAGACCCGAATTCGGAAACTGGACATACAACGCGCAGATGCACCGTTGGTATCTTGATGCCTTGGAGCCGGGAAAATCCGCATCGATTATCCTGACTTTCGGCGTAACGCTTGAAGGTTTGATAATCAATAATGCAATCTCCGGTTCAGGAGATAAGAATGTTTCCCAGAGCGGTGCAGGAGTTGAGTCACATAATCCGAACATGACTGTTGAAAAGAAGACAATAACTCCTCAGGTCAATGTCGGTGATGATGCAATATTTGAAATCGTCGTGACAAATACCGGTGATGTTAATTTGGAAAACGTTTTCGTCTGTGAAAGCGAGTATGACTCCGGACTTGTTTATTTGGATTATGTTTCCAAGGTGGGAACCTGGAAGCATAGCACAGATAAGGAAGGTAGGCATGTGTTTACCTTGCAGGAGGTTCTTGAAGTAGAGGATTTCGCAAGCTTCAGAGTAATATTTAAAACCACTAAGGCAGGAAACTTTTCAAATACGGTTACGGCAGGTTACAACGATACGACAGTTACAAATGCCACCAATACGACAGAGGTCATAGGTGAAAATCCTCCTGACACTCCTGAAAACAAAACCGACGTAAATATCAGCGTTTCAATCAATAAGACAATAGATATTAAAACCGACAATAAGACTGACACTGGCAACACTACCGAAAAGGACATTGCCGATGATGAGCGAAAAGCGGTTTCCAAAACAGAAATCGATGAAAAGGCCACAGGAAATCCATTGATGATTTTAATCATGGCTTTGATATTGATACCTTTGAGAAGATTTAAAAAATAAATCTTCCACTTTTTTTATTTTTTTCATATAGACTGGCTTGTCTAAACTATTGGAATTTTAACTTTCTTTTTATAATTTGGCAAATTGATGTCATTATCTTTAATGATTATTATCAACCGCCAATTTAATGAACTCTTCTTTTGAGTATATTGTAGGTGATGGGTGTTGGATTTGTTAGTCAATTTTTTTGATGAGTCTTGCCGGTACTCCTCCGACAATGGTGTTTTCCTCAACGTCCCTGGTGACGACCGCACCTGCCGCAACGATTGCGCCCTTGCCGATTGAAACTCCTGGAAGGATTGTGGCATTGGAGCCTATCCAGACCTTGTCTTCAATATGTATTGGGCTTGGATGCAGTTCGGCTCTTTTTTCAGGCTCGAACCCATGGTTCAATGTCAAAAGGCAGACGTTGTGTCCGATTAAAACATCATCGCCGATGTAGACTCCTCCCTGATCCTGCATGGTGCAGTTGGAGTTGATGAACACGTTTTCTCCGATGTGGATGTTCTTGCCGCAGTCAGTATGGAATGGCGGAACGAGCCTCAGGGTTTTGTTGATGTCCTGTCCTGTCAGCTCTGCCATAATCTCTCGAATTTCATCTTCGGTATGGTATTCACAGTTCAGTTTCATCTTGATTTCGGTGGCTTCAAGAAGCAGATTGTCGCAGAATTCCTGGGCTTTTGATGGTGCATGGATTGTCTTTCCGCTGTTTGTATGTTCTAAAAATTCCTCTAGATTCATGTTGTACTATTTATTTGTATTAATTAATAATACTTGCCATGTTTTTTGTTTGAATCATTTATTGCAATTTCCGCATTAGCTATTAAAAGAAATGACATGTCTGATTTTATAAGTAATGAAAAAATGTATTTGGCTATTGTAATGCGAGGATTTTCTTGAAATGATTGGTAAGGATAATGTCATGAAGTGTATTTCACCATCTGGCTGAAGAGGTCCTTTGCCATGTTTGTTGAATTCTCGCCAGTCATGCTTTCAGGTATCTCATACACGAATGTAGGATAGCCCGCCTTTGCAATCGGACATGGGACTTGCTCGGCTGAAGCTGAATCGTATGCCTCACCGCCTGTATTCTGGCGATATCCAAAATCGCTTGTTGCCAGTATCTTTTTGGCAATCTCCACTGAAGCATCATCCATCTGTGGCGTGGCCAGATAGCATCCCTCGCCATTGCCGTCAGTGTAGGAATGGCTGAGGATTACGCAGTTGGCGTCGGACTTTTTCACGTCGGGAATCACGTAGTCGTGGGCAAGCTTCTCTCCGTTTGATTCTCCCTTGTCATGGTCGTCGGCATCCTTGACCACATTGACATTGTAATGCAGGACCTTCACATCGCTGTGCTCATTGACGTATTCCTGTGCCGCTTGGATTTCCGGATCGATTGAAATCTTTTCTGTCGGGTGGATTCCTGTAATCAGGGCAATCGTCTCGGCTGACGTTGAACATCCATATGTTGTTCTCTCGACAGTGCCCAAATCGTTGCTTGCAAGCACTTTGTAGGGAGTATGCTTGTTCTGGTGCTCTTCATAGGCTATTGACCCTCCGACGGTCAACAGGAGCAGAAAAATAAGAATGACTTTTGTTCTTCTTTTCAAAGTTTCACCTTTTGATAATACTATTGATTTTCAATAATAAATAACTTTTTGGTGAAACTGGCCGATAGAAAAAGAATAAGGCCGGATTGCTCCGACCTTATCCGCCAATTTTACTTTTCTCATCTACTAATATGTTTTTCCATGATTCATTGTAAAGAACGGGGAAAATTCTCTACGTTATAGTGTTGGTTCTCAAAGCATATATTTTTTTTCTTTGATTTAAGGTCAATTTAGTTGTATTAAAGCAATTTAACCAACCTAAAGCAATTTTTTAACCTTTGAGTATGTCTGCACTAAAGTGATTTCTTTTGACAATTTAACTTTTGGTTGAAGTCCCGCTTAATTCAACTTTTTTTAAGCCTTTGGGTATAGGTCTAGAATAGCGGAACTTTCATGAAATCCTGGAGCCTGTCGAGGATTTCCCTTTGATACGGCTTTACCTTTTCAAAGGTTTGCGGGTCTTTGAGCATTTCGTCATATATGTCCATTGCCTGGACCATGTACTCTGCATCTCCGGTAATCATGGTTTTTCTTCTAAGCGCAAATGTCTTGTTGAAATCTCCATAGAACAGGTAGATTCCACCAGATTCCGCAACGGTTTCAAAGCATTCGATTGCTTCATCTATCTCGTCATAGTAGAATGACAATGCTCCCTTGTAGTTTATGGCATCAATATCATTTTCATCGATTGTTGTGAGAATCTGTTTTGTGGCCACCATCGCAGCCGTGTAGTTGTCATTGGCCATATCCATTATGATGTTCAGCTTGAGCCTGTCGAGTTCCCTTTCGGGGTCGAAATCTTCATTCATGGTTACATTGAAAAACAGGAACTCGGACAATAGCTTTGCCTTGATCTCATTGATGTATGATGTAACGAGCGTTTCGCATTTGGGGTCTTTTCTGATGGCCGCTTCATACAGCTCCCATGCTTCCCATTCGGTCACCCTCCTGAACTCGGGCATATCCGGAGTGATTTCTGAGTGGAGGTCATTTTTCCAGATTTCGTTTGTATCTTTCAGCTTGTTTGCCCTTTCAATAAGTTCCTGGGCTTCGGTGTTGAATTCACTTGTATCTGTGTCGCTGTTTTCATTCTTATTTTCTATGAAAGTGTTTCTCAGGCCTTGGGCCACATCCTTCAGGCCGGGATATAGCTCGATTATCCTGTCGCAGTATCCGATTGCTTTGTCATAATCGCCGGTATTTCCGCAGATGATTGCCTTGTTGAGATATGCCATTTCGTTGTCCTTTATTTCAAGGGATCTGTTGAAGATTTCTTCAGCATCATCCAGGCGTCCTGACTGCATCAGACCCGAACCCTTGCCGTTCAATGCATGGATATTGTCCGGCTCCGTTTTCAGTATCTGATTGAACAGGCTTATCGCCTCTTCGTTTTCGTTTTCCTGCAGGCATTGTGTTGCCTTGCTGAACAGCAGCTCGTTTTCAATGCTGTTTGTGAATTTCAAGTCAATGTCGATATTCTTGTCCTTTTTTTTGAATCTATCAAAAAGTCCCATGTTTTCACCTTTTTGTGAATTTAAATAAGGTCTGAAGAAATTCAAACGTCAAATGCATGTTTAAATCTTTTGTGTTTCATGTTAAAAAAGATTTCTTCAAGTCGCTTTTCGAGAATTGTTATGGCGTGATTCTGTTTAAAGGCATTTCTTTCAACAATTTAATTAACAGTTTACGTAAAAACTATAATTGACGATGGTGATTATATGAATGACATGCCGAAATGGAAACATGAAGACATAGAAGTTCGGCTCAAAGCGGTCGACGAATTGGATGATGAGGATATTCTTGCAGACATTGCCCGCAACGATTGCAGCGATTGGGTTCGCAGGTGTGCGGTTTTTAAAATCACCGATGATTCAATTTTAGCCGACATCGCCGAGAATGATTCGTGTTATGAGGTTCGCAAATTGGCCGTTGACATGATTGGCGAGGAGTCGGTCCTGATTGACCTTGCCTACAGGAGTTCAAAATTGGCCGCTCGAATGCGAGCCATCGCAAGAATCCGTGATGAGTCTGTCCTTTTGGACATTGCCCGCAACGATTCCGACAGGGAAGCCCGCCGTGTGGCCGTACGTAAGATCACCGACCAGTCAGCTCTTGTGGATTTTGCATATAATGACCGTGACCGCTATGTCTGTGCTGATGCAGTTTCCAATATCACTAATCAGGACGTTTTGGAGGATTTGGCCCTTAATAACATAGTTTATAATGTGCGAGAAGCGGCCGTTGAGAGAATTTTGGACGATTCTGTTTTGGCGGAGGTGGCCATCAATGATTCTATAGAGGCGGTTGCATGGAATGCCGTCATACAAATCCGCGACGAGTCCATTTTGATGGATGTCGCCCGCCGCACTTCCGATATCATTGTTCGCATGAGGGCGGTAAAAAGGATTCGCGATGAGTCATATCTGGCTGAGATTGTCCAGACAGGCTTCGACACATATAACAGAAGGATTGCTATAAAAAGGATTGCTGATGAGGAGGTATTGGTCGATGTTGCATTAAATGATTCCTCATCTCTTGTTAGAAGGATTGCCGTGGGCAAAATATCTGATGAGGATGTTCTGGCAGAGGTTGCACTCAGTGATTCGAGCCTGCGCGTCAGCATGAGGGCCGTTAGAAGAATCCGTGATGAGGATGTCCTGCTTGACATCTATGGGAAAGATTCAAGATGTAAGGTTCGAAGGCAGGCAATAAAGAAAATCAATGACAAGTCTGTCCTGGCCGATATCGCCCGCAATGACTGTTGTGAGGATGTTCGAATATTGGCTGTTAGAAAAATCAGGAATCAGGATGTTCTGGAATGCATTGCCTTCAGTGATTCCAATGAGATGGTTCGCTTGGCCGCTGTTGGACGCATTCACGATGACGGTGTTCTCCTTAAGTTTGTAGAGAATGGTTCCGGCAACATCCAAAGAAAAGCCATTGAAATGATTGGTGATGAAAAGCTATTGGATGACATCATATGCAATCATCCGAACGGGGAAATGCGCACGGGCGCTATGATTAGATTAAAGTGGCTGAAAAAACACAAAGGCCGTCAAACCAAAGATGAAGAGGGACCTGCAGACTGAAGGTTTTCAGCGGGATTTCGGAAGGTGAATAGGTCATGGGTAATTCTCGAAATTTCAAATATCTGGATGAATTGATTCACAGTGGTGCAAAAGAGATTGTTTTAGATTCGGATATCATTTTGGACGACGGTGAGGAGGATGAATATCTTGAAGGCATCAGGTTGGATGTCAATAGCATGACAATTAACGGAAAAGGCCATACGATAGATGCCCGAGGCAAGACGGGAATGTTTGAATGCACGGGCAGAAACGTGGTCCTCTGCAATCTGAATCTGAAAAACGGATTCTCCAATGGATCCAAGGCCATAATCACCAATGACGGGGGAGAATTGCTTGTCGCTAAATCAGAAATATCCCAAAGTCATGGAAACCTTTCCAATGTGGTGTCAAATGAAGGGGGCAGGCTGAACATAACAGATTCCATATTATCTGATAATGATGCGGTTTCTGGAGAAGTGATAATCAACAAGGGTGACATGAGCATTCATGATTCCGCAATCTCACACAACAGGGCAGTTCGAAGCAAGGGAGTCATAGGAAATTGGGGAAATTTGAGGATTTCCGATTCAACAGTCAATCGCAACGAATCCGAAAGGGATGGAATCATATGCAATGAAGGCATATTGACAGTTTCGGGCTCGGAGTTTTGCGATAACTTTTCGCACTTTGACGGCGGGGCGATATGCAACAGGGACATACTGGTCATAAGCGATTCGAAATTCCACAAAAACCGCACTCAGTTTTACGGCGGGGCGATATGCACGCACAATGGCAATTTGCACATTCGCAATTCAATTTTTGAGGATAATGGCGCCCGCAACGGAGGAGCAATATTCAATTACAAAATTCATGACATTGATTTGAAGGAATGCACTTTCAAGGGCAATAAGCCCGATGATATTTTTAAGCGTTGATGTCCCTGTATGAAACGAGCGGCAAAACGCATATCTCAGATGGCTGAGGAATGGGGATAGCCATAAATATTTTTCCCAATTTTCATAATCCCTGAATGAACTGCTAATTTTTTTTAAAATCTTATTCCCAAATTAAAAAATAGCTATTTTTCAAGATACTTTTAAATATATTGTCACACATAATTATTAATACTTAAATCTTTTAAGTGACAATTCAAAAAAATGAGTGAAAAATATGACAAACGAAGACTTTGCAAAAAAGATAAAGGACATCAGAGAAAGACAGAACATGTCAATTGAAGACCTGGCCGAGAGAAGCGGCGTAAAGCTTGAGGTGCTCCAGGCAATGGAAAACGGAGAGGTAATCCCTTCTCTCACTCCACTGACCAAAATGGCAAGGGCATTAGGCGTAAGATTAGGCACATTCCTTGACGATACACCTGAACTCGGACCTGTAATTACAAGAAACGGCGTGACCGAAAACTCACTTTACTTTTCAGGCCGTGAGGACGTCACCAACGCAACCAACCTTGAGTTCCACTCCCTAGGCGCAGGTAAAATCGACAGGAACATCGACCCGTTCCTTATAGACATTGAATTCGAGGAAGGCGAAAAGGAACTGTCCTCACATGAAGGCGAGGAGTTCATCTATGTTCTTGAAGGCCAAATCGAAGTAATCTACGGAAAGGACACATTCACCATCGGAGAGGGAGACACAATATTTTATGACTCAGTGGTGCCTCACCACCTCCATGCAAGCGGAAACGATAAGGCAAGGATACTTGCAGTACTATACACTCCATATTAATGATTAAAAGGGCTTGATAATATGTTTGAAATATCACAAGTTACAAAGGACAACGCAGTAGTAAAGTTTTTCACTCTAGATTTGGGATTGTTGCGTTTGCAAAGATATTATTTGAGCCTGTAAGCAGTTGAATTAAAGAGTTAAGGAGTTATTATCATGAGTGAATTATTTACAGAATTACCGATTGGAAAGTTTTTCGAAAAGATGGTTGAAAAGCAGCCGGACCATGAGTTTATGGTCTATCCGGACAGAAACTTAAGATTTACATATAAAGAATTTAATGAGAGGGTTGACAATCTGGCCAAGGGAATGCTGGCCATTGGAATCGAACACGGAGACCGTGTCGGAATATGGGCAAAGAACGTTCCAGAATGGCTTACATACATGTTTGCAACAGCAAGGATTGGCGCAACGATAGTCACAGTCAACACAGCCTACCAGTCCCACGAATTGGAATACGTATTGGGACAGTCCGAAATGAAGGCGATAGCCATGACCGACGGATTCAGGGACACCAGCTATTTTGACATCATACATGAGCTCGTTCCTGAAATGAAGAACTGCGCAAGGGGACATCTCGTGTCTGAAAAGTTCCCGTACTTGAAGTTCATCTTTCACGTGGGTCAGGAAAAGCACAGGGGCATGTACAACACCAATGAACTTATTCTTCTGGGCATGAACTACGATGAGGAGGAGTTCCAGAAGGTGAAGGATGCGGTATCGCAGTATGACGTAATCAACATGCAGTACACCTCGGGAACCGAAGGATTTCCGAAAGGTGTGATGCTTACAAGCCGAAACATTCTGAATGACGGTTATTATATCGGAGAAAACATGAACTATACCGAAAAGGACAGGCTCCTTCTGCAGGTGCCTCTATTCCACTGTTTCGGTACCGTTCTGGGTGTGATGGCGGTAATCACCCATGGGTCCACCATGGTCGTTCTGGAGGAATATGACCCGCTTTTAGCTATCTCATCAATCCAGAAGGAAAAGTGCACATCAGTCTACGGCGTTCCAACAATGTTTATCGGAATGATGAACCATCCTATGTTTGAGATGTTCGACATGAGCTCCCTTAGAACCGGAATCATGGCAGGATCCACCTGTCCTGTCGAGACGATGAAGGATGCAATAAACAAGATGAACATGAAGGAAATCACCAGCGTATACGGGCTTACCGAAGCCGGACCTGGATTCACCCAGACAAACGCTGCAGACTCTTTTGAGAAGAAAATCAATACCGTAGGAAGGAAGTTCCCGAATATTGAAGTCAAAATCATCGATCCCGAAACCGGCGAGGAACTGGGTCCGGGCGAAACCGGAGAGATAATGTGCCGTGGCTTCAACGTCATGAAAGGGTACTATAACATGCCCGAAAAGACCGCTGAGACAATCGAGCCGGATGGATGGCTGCACTCAGGGGATTTGGCAACAGTTGACGAGGACGGATACTACTCCATCGTTGGCCGTATCAAGGACATGATTATCCGTGGAGGGGAAAACATCTATCCCCGTGAGATTGAGGAATATCTCTTTACCCACGAATGCGTGCAGGACGTTCAGGTTGCAGGAATTCCGGATGAGAAATACGGTGAGATTGTAGGTGCGTTCATCATCAAGGAGGACGGATTCGATGATGTCACAGAAGCAGACATACGCGACTTCTGCATAGGGTCCATTGCAAGGTACAAGGTGCCTAAGTACGTATTCTTCGTCGATGCGTTCCCTCTTACCACAAGCGGAAAGATCCAGAAGTACAAGCTGGGCGATCTGGGCCTTGAGCTATTGGAAAAAAGACGTGAAAATGGAGAATTGTAGATTCTCCAAAAACTATTTTTTTTAATATTTTGACATCAATATTGCTTCAAAGACAGCAAAAAACGAAAGCTTTATATATTATGTGAAAGTAATAGTAATATGCACTTTAAATTACAGAATTAATTTAACCACATCATTTAATATTGAATTTGAATTCAGACTCTATACGAACTCTTTGACATTGGAGGCGATAAAAATGACACCACAGGTAAAATCAACTACTGCATGGAGCGTAGTGTTCTTTTAGACTTATTGGGTTGCCTAATCGAAATGACATTTCACCCCCGAGATTGGGCAACCTTATTCTCACTTATTGGCATTTTCCAGACAATCCCATCATCCAGTGATGGGCATTTCTGAATTGCAGTCCACACAACCAGACCGTATGGTCTTTAAAATTTAAACTATCATCATTTAGAGGAAATTAATATGGAAATTAAGAGAAATATCAATTTGAACATCAAAAAGACTGTCGAAAACTCCGTATGCGGAAATGATGAATTTCATTTCTATGTGGATGAGCTTACATCCAAAGATTGCATGCCGACTTATGCGGGCATGGCTGATGAAAAATACGCATTTGATGAAATGGAAGAGGAATTCTTCGAGTTTCTATCCCGCAAGGCCGATGGGGATGGAATCTACATCCGCCTCGTTTACGCAACTGCCGGTGAAATTGATGGTGAAGCTGTATTCGAGCTTGAATATGGTGGAGCCAAAGAGGAATACAGAACAGGGGACACAGACGATGTCCTTGTGTTTGAATTTGCAGACTTCGGAATAAAGGTGAAAGGAAGCGAAGTGACTTTTGGAGCGACCGTTGAAGGGGGTTGCGGACAAACGCCATACTTCGCCGAATTCGGATCAGATAAAGCCAGTGAAAAATTCATTTCACTTGAAAATCCCTTGAACAGAAGGGTCATAGAGATTATGGAGGGGATGATACATGATTGACGGAATTGTATCTGTTTTGCAGCTGATACTGATATTGCTGTTGGCGGCAGTGCTGCTGTACATGCTTGTAATCAAAAAAGACAACAGCAGAAGCTCCTGCCTGATGTTTCTGATTGACTTGTGCATGCTGTGGATGGTATTGATTTAAAGAGGTCGTATGCAGCTTAGTTGGGTTAAATATTCACAAGAGGTTGTCGAATTTTTGAATGTCGATACGTTAAGAAAAATCGATTATGGGATTCTGGATTTGTCCAGAATCAGGAATCCTGAGCTCAGGGAGGTTCTGATATTTTTTGAAGAGCTTCTGAGCTTGGAGCTGAAGGTTAACTACCTTGAAAACGACACTGGACTCTTTCGGGTCCGGGCCGTTGAAGGAGGGTATTTATATAATGAATTCGGATACGAGGTTGAGGCTGATTCCATCTCTGAGCTGAAGGAAATGGTCTTGGCCGAAGACAGGATATGGTATGTGTTTGATGAGATTTCGGCTTGCAGACATTAGGGGGGAAGTTACCCCTGAACAAGCCCTTTTTAAATTCATTTAATTATCACGTTGACTGCTGTTTAAGTGGGTTTTTTTGTTCGTTCATATCATTTCACCTTTAAATTACTCCTTAAATTGCTTTTCCCACTTAAACAGTAAAAAATTATTTAACTGATTTTAAACAAATTAAGAACAGCTATGATAAATGATGTTATGATTGAGAGGCTGGATGAACTCATTGGAGATTTCAACACTCCTTTTTTCAATTACCTGCTTTACTCATATGATTTAAGCCTTGATGAGTGTGAAGGCATAATAGACGAGCTTAAAGAGGACATAAACTCTGGTGAAGTAATATCGGATAATATGGTGTCCACATTGGATGGGCGCTTCAAATCCAGGGTAACTGACTTGGAAAAGCGGGAAAAAGTTGAATTTCTCTCTGGCCTTATCCGGGAAGACAATGATTTTTACATCAGATACTTAAAGAGGTATGATCTGTCATCGGAAGATGTAGACTTGATATATGAAAGGGTCGAATCCAAAATCATGGAAGATGACATCACCGATTTTGAAATAAAGAGATACCTGGAGTATTATTTTTCAAATGCCGTAAAGCAGATTTCATACATCAACGATTTGAACAGCATTGTAGGCAATGACTATGACACCCTGATAATCCAAAGCCAGAAAAGGGCCTATCCCATTCTGCAGGACAGGGACATCGTTGACATAGTCTTCAGCATCCACGGCGATATAATCGAAGCGAAGGAATTTAGGAACGGTATCAAAAGCGAGTTCAAAAGGCAATGCATGATTAGAAGCGAGGACAAGAAGGCAAAGTGCCGCCAGAACCTCAACGTATTTGTAGAGGGAAGCGGAGACTCGTTTTCAAAGCTTGTCAAGTTCAAGGGATTGACCAAAAAGGACGGAGAAATCATCGTCTCATCAATCAGGCAGGACATCAATGAGGGCCTGATTCAGCCTGATAGCATTGACAGTGTTTTCATAACAAAACGTTTCAACGATTACAATGAGGGACAGTAGCGTTTTTACTTTTCTGAAGGATAAGTATGGAGATTTATACGGCCTGTGCATGGTCATGGAAAAGCTGATTGTATTGAGGCAGTACAACCTGGCAATGGCTGCTGCCAAGATAATCCTTGATTTGTTCTCACGCCAGACAAAAAACGAACTTGTCTTTACCGTTGACGTTTTCAACGATCCTTCGTTGGAGCTGACGCTGGGAGATATCCGAAGTGTGCATGAAATACTGTTCGGATACATCTATGATGATTATTTTGTCGGCAGGGAGAAGTTTCTGCAGGTCGACTATGAATTCGACTTCACGTTTCTTGAAGACAACCAGAAACTGACAAACGATGACATCTACCTGATTGCCGACAATCTTGAGGTGGACTCGATTTCCCCGGCAATACTCGGTCTTGATGGTGATGACCCGATAGCGATTGAGGATTTGAGCGCTGAGGACAAGGGAAACGTTCTCGCTCTGGTCGAGGAAAACCTGAACCGCTTCATAAGGGAAAACATTTTAGGTCTTGAACTCTTTGACAGCGAGGGAAATCCCCTTTCAAGGCAGCTCAACTTTGAGGCGGTAAAAAAGGTAGACAGATGCACTGTGCGCGAGATTCCTCCGGAAGTGGAACTTGATGAGTATCAGAGAAAGGCGGTGGAATACATTGGAAAGCCATTGGTCATCAATGCGGGTCCGGGTGCCGGAAAGACCCGCGTCATCATCGAAAGGGTATTGCATCTGATAGAAAACGGCGCCGAGCCCGAGTCGATACTTGTCATCACATTCACCAACAAGGCTGCCGACGAGCTGCGAGAGCGCTTCAAGAAGGACACCAAGCTTGAATTGAGTGTCATAAGCCAGATGAGGATAAGCACAATCCACAGCTTCTGCAGATCAATCCTTTCAGACTTCTGCGATATCCCCTACAATCTTCTCAAGAGGGAATCTGAAAGGAACCTCTTCTTCAACAAGCACAGGCATGAGCTGGGCTTTACGGGTCCGGCTTTTCTTAGAAACTATGAGTCCGGACAGGTGCTCAAAAAGTATGACGAGTATGCAATGTTTGAAGTCGACTCTGATGCTTTGATAGAATATATCGAGTCTAAATATCAGCCAAGCGAGGAATATCTGGCATATATTGATGAGTATTACCGTACGCACTCAAAAAACCAGTATCCCACCAAAAAGGAAATAAAGGCTCTTCACTTTTCATGCGACGTATACAAGGCGCGATACCTGCAGATTGCCAAGTCATACACGGATTGGATTGACCTGATGGAGGCCGAACATGTCTGCGACCAGAACTACCTTTTAATCAAGGCCTTGGAGATACTATCCGATGAAGACAACCTGAAGCGGGTGCAGTACCGAAATGTCCTAATCGATGAGTTTCAGGACACCGATGCAATCCAGATGCAGATATTTGAGCATCTCCGAAGCATTGCAGATACATTCACTGTCGTCGGGGATGCTGACCAGAGCATATACTCATTCAGGGCCGCCAGCCCGAAGTTCTTCAACGACTACTCGAGAAGCGAAGAGTTTGAAAACAGGATACTCACTAACAACTACCGCTCGACATCGGACATTGTCGATTTCAATGAAAGGTTCATAAGTGAAAAGCGCGCAAATCCAAAGGATTTGAAGGCTGTCAACGAAGCGAAGATGCCCGTCTACATGCTTGAAAACAGAAGGGATGATGAGGAGTACCGCGGAATAGCATACATCATCAAGAACCTGAAAAGCTCGGGAAAGATCACCAAGTACAGCGATGTCTGTGTCCTGTTTAGAAGCCATAAGGATAAAAAAGACATTCTGGAGGAATTCGATAAGCAGGAAATCCCGTATTACCTAAAGGGAATTGACGATTTGATATATCAGGATGAGGTGAAGGCGGTGCTTGCGCTTCTCTGGTATATGCTTCCGTTCAATCCGACCCGCATAGCCTATTACGGGGACGGGGGGCAATGGGTCAACCTCTCGTCGTTCACCGACACATACTACGAATCGTCAAAGGTGTTCAAGCTGTCTGCCAAAACTCAGGACATCCTCAATGGCATCGAACGAAGTTACCATGCAAACGTTGTCAACATCAAGAGAAACTTCAAGCCGATTGATTCCGGGGCAAAGTCAACCTCGATAATGGATGTCGTCAGGGATTACGCCGACGATACTTTGGAGGAGATATTCAAAAGGGTCGGCACTGTGGACTTGAGCACATATTCGCGCGAGGACCTTAAGGGCATCGGAATAACTGATGAGCATGACCTTGACTTCTTCTGCAGCCTTAATGAGCTGAAGTCATCTCTGGGCGAAGTCAGGATGACCTCACTTGAAGTCTACTATGAGCTTTTAAGGATAACCGGATATGCCGATGAGCTTTTCTCAAGAACAGACTTTGAGGCCAAAAAGGCTGTACTTAACCTTGCGCTCATATCGGAGATAATATCGGACTATGAAAACATCATGGGAAAATACGACCTTGCGGGGCTCTTCAATTATCTCTACCGCTCCCTCAAGTACTACTCATGCCCGATCAACGAGGAGGAGGACAACTCCGAGAAGGTCCACATCATGACCGTACACAAGGCAAAGGGCCTTGAGTATCCCGTTGTGATAACTGCCTCAATCAAGGACAGGAGCTTTCCGCTCACATTCTCGCCTCAGCGCAAGAATCATGTCTTCAACAACTATCCTGTCTATCCGACACCTAACCGCTTCTTGAAGTATAAGGTTTCAGAGGAAAGGGAGCCTTTCGAGTTTGACCGTGAGGAGGAGCGTGTGGTATATGTCGCAAACACCCGTGCAGAGGAGCTTCTGATTCTCTCGACGGTGCTTCCAAGAACAGGCAGCAAGACTCCGAAGGTCCTCAGGGACTATGAGGGCGACCTTGTAAGGATCGAGCCTTTTGATGTCTTTGACATGAAGAAGGTGACCTCCCACACGATTCGCGAAAGCAACCTCTTCAACCAGATAGACTTTGAGGACATCCTTGACGACTACATATTCTGCCCGTTGAAGTACAACCTCGAAAGCAACCTGAAGTTCAAGAATCCCAAAAACATCAACAAGTTCATTGACTCCAAGCTCAGGATAATCGTGAACCGCCTGCACAACGACAGACTCATGACGGACTGGGATAAGGATTCAATCGAAAACCTGGTTTTTGAGGTAATCAGATCATATTCATTCGCATCGGGAGAAAGGAATCTGAAGGAGCTCTTCAATCATTTCGCCGACTATTGGCACGACTACGGAAAGAACTTCGATGTCCTGAAGACCTCCCATCCGGTAAGCCTTGAGGTCGGGGGATATGACATCAACGGAGTGATTGATTTGATGATAGCGGACGGTGAAGGGGTGAGCCTTGTACACTTCATCCGCACGAGGGACGAGATGAAGAACTACCATTCATTTTATATGGAGCTTCTGGGCTATTACGCTTTGGCCCTCAAGGAAAGGGAGGATGTCGAAGTCGAAAACCTGATGCTCTATGTTCTCGACGAGGGAAAGCTCTATGAAAGGGAATTTGTCAGGGACGAGTTTGTTGTTGAGTATCTTGAAAGCATTGTCGAAAGGATATCCGAGGATGACTATTCAAGGCATCACGTCGGTTGTGGCGAATGTGAATTCAGCGGATTCATCTGCCGGAATGACAATCTATTTAACTGAATATCTTTAAATCTATATCTGATGAGCGTTAATGTTCCCGATATTGTTGAGTGTGAAGTGATTGAAAATAAGGTGAGGTTCAGCCTTGATGGCGAATCCACAGGATGGATGGATAGGGATGACCCATTCATCAGAAGGATTGATGAGGACAGTCTCAACCATGACCTTTTGGCCGAACACATTAAAAAGGAAATCCAAATCAAAAATACCATTGACGAGGCAATTCGCCTTTTTGGCTTGGAAAAATACCCGAAGGCTATAGAAATGCTGGATGAGGTGCTCTTCTATGACCCTAAATATGGCGTGGCATTGTTGAACAAGTCCTATTGCCTGCGTGCACAAAAGCATTTCGTAAAGGCCTTTAGATATTATATGTGTGCGGTCAGAACCGACGGGTCATTGGAAGATGTTGAATATTACAAGGCCCTTGGGGGTGAAGCCAACAATGAAATCTCCGGTTTTCCAAAGCTGAAGTTGAGCATCTCTACGGGAGATGAGTATTTTGCCTTCGGCGATTTTGAAAGTGCCATCGAAATCTATGACAGGGCGCTGCAGGACAATTCCAGATTCAAGCAGAAGATACTGCCTAAGCTTTTAAACAAAAAGGCCACCGCCTATCTGAAATTGGAGGATTATGATAATGCTTTGATTTGCTTTAAAGAGTCTTTGGATGCTGGAAAGAGCGATTATGCAATTTTTGGTGAAGGCATCTGCGAGCATAGGCTAAATTTGGAAGTAAATCCTGAATTTCGGCAGTGCCTGAAGATTTCAAAGCGCCAGATGCTTTGTCAGGCAACTGCCTTGAGGGACATGGGATATGCTGATGATTCGTTAAGAATTCTTGATTTTCTGCGCCGCAACCATTTTAAGGAGGATGACCTCTACAGAAAAATAGTCGATGCTATGGATTAGCCTATTCATTCTTGCTTTCCTATCACCATGCATTGATAATCTTGAGTCGGGAGCCCATAATTTTCATGGAAAATATCTTTCATACTCTTTTAATTAAAGTTGTTTTCAATTATTTCAACACTTTAAGCTCTTTTTCGGAGGAATTGTCATTTGATTTTGTTCGATTTTTTGCCGAAAGCTTTTTCTCTCCATTCATATCTCCAACATGGCATTTAAAGGATAGGTGTGGTGTTCAACTTTTTTGGTTAATACTAAAAATTTAAATAGGATTAAAATATATTATTAAATAGAAAAACTTGTATGTTTTTCTAAAAATTTGTAAAAAACACGTATGTTATCAGTATTAAACGGATTATTGCCTGGTCTTACATGAGGGCTGGGCAATATTAATACTGTTTTTCGAATTCTTTTTTTTCACTATTCTTAAAGGCGATAACTATGGACGACGAAACATTGAAGGTGTTCGCATATGTCAACATTTCATCATACAGGGTCAGAAGCGTCAAGGCTCTCAAGGGTGAGGTGAAGACTCCGACAAACATTGCAAGGGACGCCGATATCAAGCTAAACCACATCTCCAAGGTTTTGCGCCAGCTTAAGGAGTGCGGAGCTGCAGTGTGCCTCAATGAGGGGGCAAAGAGAGGGCGAATGTATAGGCTTACAAGCGTCGGAGAGGAAATCGCCGATCATTTGGACAATACGGGGCATTGACATGAAGTTTTCCGGATTCATGAACGTTTACATGCTTGATGACATGAGCTGGGAATACCAGTTTGGGGACAGGTCGCTCAAGGCGCCTACGCTGAAGGAGCTGGAGCTTTTGGTTAATCTCTACGGGCTTAAATGGAACATCCTTGATGAGAATCTGGCCAAAAGGTCTATTGAAATTGACAAAAACAATATGACGGGCTTTTTGAATGTCTATTTCAGGGATGGTCTCTGGTATTATAGGGGTTCAGATTTGAAGGTCTCAAGCCTTAAGGTTCTCAAGAAAAAGGTGCTGGCAAATGGCCTTGAATGGAAGGAGACGGATAGTGATTTGGCCTATAGGACCTGGAAGCTGGACCTCAGAAGGTTTGAAAGATAATTATTCTTTATGTAATTTTTTAATTCATCTTTTTAAGACGAAATATGCTTGGTTTAAGTTTTAAAATCCGTATATTTAAAATTCATTGAAAATGGGCAAAAAGTTGTCTGAGTTCGTAAAATTGCCCTCAATTAAAACTTAATATTTTATATACAATGAGAACCAATTATTATACATGGATTCGGTCAGATAATGTCGATTAATTTCTATTTAAGGAATGGAATGTCTTTGAATAATGTCCATTATCTGATTAAACACCATTTAATTGAGGTAATAAAATGATTACTGAAGTAAAAAATGAAACTGTCCCATATATTTTAAGCGATGCCGCTCGAAATGCATATGAAAAAATCAAAGCATTGATATTGAGAATATTCACGATGCTTAAAAGGCATAAAAAGGATGAAGATCTTAAAAAAGAATTCTATGATACATATATAGATTTTGCAAGGAAATTGGATGAAAATGGTTGCCATAAATTGTCTACTAGTTATATGGCCATTTGTGAAATGTATTATTCTTTAATTGATAGGGATGATGATTTAGTTGCTCATGAAAGCTTTTTCATAGATCTTTTTAATGCATTTGATAACATTTTGCAAATTAAAATAGACCAAGCGGAAAACTATGACGAAGAATATAATCAATTCTTAGTTTATAGGCGAAAAATGCAGGAATATTTCTATAGGAATCTAGCGACTCCTAGCCCTCATTTCAATAGAGATACCTTGGATGAAATCACAAGCAATCTATCAGGTGATTTGTAATGAATAAAGTATTTTTAGATACTAATGTTCTTATTTCATGGGTTTTTATAATAAATTCACTTCATTTTAAATCCGAAAAAGTTTTTGAAGCATATTCTGAATTTTTTTGGTCAACTTTCGTTAAAAAAGAATTTGATGCAAGTTATGGGGATAAATTAGATTGTCTTTTAGACTTTTTCCGTAAATTGCAGAAATATTTAGAAAATCCCGAAAAAGAATTTTATTCGATTGGAGATTTGTTAAAGTTTGCAAAGGAAAATTACTCTGGGGAGTTGTTGCGAAATATAAAAAGTAGCATATTCCCTTTTTGGAATGAATATTTAGGTTTTGAGTCACAAATATTCTTTCTCGATATGGAAAAATCAATTGAATATTGTTTAAATGATTTATCATTAAATTTAGAATCTAATAAATTGAAATTAGAGAAACTTATGCAGTTGTCACCTATAAGAAAGAAAAATTATCATAATCTCGATGCTATGTTGGAATCGTATGGTGTTCATGATGAGGATAGGATTGTCACATTGGATGGGCATGATTTTGCTTGTTTTTCCAGTGAACCTGTTGATTTCGTAACGTTTGATGATAATTGCTTCAACGGTGCAAATAATCTTGATGTATTGTGTTTTAATTCAATTAAGGGAAAATATGATTTTAAGGCATCATAATTTCTTTTAATTAACTTATTTTTTTTATATGATTGCTGTATTTAAGAGAAAGCTCATGTTTTAAGTGATTCAGTTGTATGATAAAATCAAAGAATTGTACTAATGCGGAATATTGCTATAGTAGTTTTCTAATTTATGATTTCTATTTTATATTGGGGCTTTTAAGGATATCATTAATTATATAGGATGATTTTAAAAAAATAAGTGAAGTGTAATCATGTGATTACATCTTCAACGGTGTAGCAGTTTGTGTCTTTTTCTTTTGCTTTTTCGATTTCAAATTGGATAATCTTGTCCAATATCTCTTCGCCGATACGGAGGTTTGAATACTCCTCAATCAGCTTGTCGAACTGCCCGCTTCTTCTAAGCAGATCTGATTTGATTACCAGAAGGTTGTTTTTTGCTTCATCGTCCAGGCCAATCAGCTCATCGGCATATGCTATGGCCTTTTTTCTGATGTCTATGGCATTGTCATCTTCGTGGTCATCGCAGTCCCATGCGCATCGCTGCAGATTCATGAAACATCCCATGGAGGTTCCTGACTCCTTGGCAATCAGGTAGTTTTTGTAGAATAGCCTTGAAAGCCTGCCCTCGAATTCATGGCCGTCGCAGCTCATGTACTCTTCGCTTTTAAGGAAGTCCTCGGTGATTTTGACTTCGCCATCCAGCTGGCCTGAAACGTATCCGCAGTGCGGACACTCAAGAACCCATGTGCTCATGGTGGACCTTTGCATTTCTGCAGGTCTCAGGTCAAGGTCGGGATACCCCATTGTGTTTGTGCTGAATAGGACTGGCTGCGGTGAGGTTTTGCCGCAGACAGAACATTTCATTTCAATCTGTTCAATCATTGTCATAATTCTAAGATGTCTCTTTTGGTATATAAACTTTGTTGTTAACTTGTGTGTTACTTGGCCGGATATATGCATCCAATTAGAAAAAGGTATAACCAATTTGAGACATAACTAGCAATAGCGGAAAAGATGTGATACAATTACTGCCACTTTAGTGTGGCATTTTTGCACACTGAGTGAAATTTCAAATCTTTTTTGGTAAGGAGGAAAAATATGAATAAGAAAAGGATAATTTTTGGAGGAGCGATTGCCATTATAGCAATCCTTTCCGTCGGCATGGTCATGGCGGTGTCCGACACCAACAAGACTGCCACCAAGATTTCAATCAATGCAAAATCCCCTGTACATGAGGGGGACAAAATCAAAATCAAGCTGACAGACGTCAACAACACCCCGATTCCAAAGCAGACTGTTCATGTGAGAATCACAGATGAGGACAACACGGCCTACTGGTCTTCCGTCAAAACCAGCAAGAAGGGTGTTGCATATCTGGACCTCGACAAGGTTCCGGGTGAATACAATGTCAAATGCAAGTTCAAGGGCAATGACAAGTATAACTCAAGCTTCAAGATCGAAAAGATAACCGTCGAGGGATATGAGGAGGAAATCGAAGATAATGATGATTCCGGTGCATACTACAGCGAGCAGGCCGGCGATGTAATCTACACGGGAGAGGTTCACGAAGGTCCCGACGGCAACTGGTATATGCATGTTGGCGACAATGAGTGGATCAGGATATAATTGATAATTAACTTTTTTTGAGGTGGATATGGTCATATCCGCCATATACTTCTTTTAAAAAAATAGAAAAAAGGAGTTTGATTGAAAATCAAACTTCTAAAGGGTTGCGCTTACAGTGACCACGCCGAAGTCTTCGGTTGTGCTTTCAGAATCCAGTGTGTCACCGTCTCTTATTATTTTCACTTTAAGCTTGTCTGAGCCTCCGTCGGTCTTCTGCACGGCAGCGGCTATCACATCATATTTTGATGAGTCAATCTTTATGACGTCATCGCCTGTTCCCTTGTATGAGGTACTTCGGCTTTCATCTCCGACTGATGCGGACCATTCGCCAGGATAGCTGATTTTAATCTGCACTCCTTCGTCATCGGATGATTTTGATTTGTCGTCATTTGATTTTGTTTTGTCATCGCTTGAGCTTGATGTGTCGTCGGCATCGGTTATGATGTCGTCGCTTGAGCTGTCGCTAATGATGTTGTCTGCAAGGCTTGCTGAGGTAGCATCGGTTACGGTTGGGCTTGCCACGAATGCCGCAAGGGCGACTATAAACAGCACCAAGGCCACCACTGCTATTCCCGTTGCCTTTCCTCTTGACATTGATTCTGGTCTCATTCCAAATAGGGCAGGCAGTTCCCGACCCTCATTGATTGCCTGTGAGCATTTGTATGCATCATATGCGGAATAGATCATGATTCCGATTCCTATGCATGACAGTATGTAAAGTGCAGATCCGTCATAGAAGCACATGATTGTGAAGGAGACTGCTGAAATCAGAAGCCCCAGCGCACCTATGATTGCTGCCCTGTTGTACAGCTTGAGATATAAGGCATGTCCTATTCCGGAAAGTGCGTATAATAGGAGTCCGCCGATTACGTTCAGCAATGGAGCAACCCAGGTCTTCTTTTCGCCTGAGGATTGAGGGGTTGCCTGCGGCTGTGGCGTTTCTGTCTTTGGCTGTGCGGAGGCTATGTTTTGAATGTCCGCTCCGCAGTCCACACAGAACTTCGCCTCGTCCTTGTTCTGGGCTCCACACTGTGGACAAAATTTCATCTTTTTTCACCTCTCTTTTGTTTAAGAAAAAATTCCTGTAATTAATGGTATATTTTTAAGATTATATAATGTTATGCATTATTTGTCAGTTTTCATTTTGTTAATCGGACATTTGGTGAATAATCTGCACTAAAAAAATTGATTGTGTAAATGATGTTCATAAAAACAAGGATTTTGATTCTTTTCTGTTGACTGCGCCCATATTTTAATATTTTGATACATAAAATGCAAAAATTATTTAACACAATAACTATAAAAATTAGATTAACAAATTAAAAAGATATAAATGGGCGATAAAAGTGAATAAAAAAATATTCAAAATTTTAATGGCTACATTAATCCTCATAGCGGCGATAGGTGCTGTAAATGCAGTGGATTCCAACTTCACGGATGATTCCATTGCTGTTGAAGAGGCAGACGATATTTCAGTTGCCGATGAGGATGTTGAAGCGGCAAGCATTGAAGATGCAAATGATGAGATAGGTGCCGAGGACAATGGCGAGGAGGTCATTGCGGCAGGCGAAAATGAGGAGCGGGCTGTTGTCTGTGATTCTGAAAAGCTCGCATCTGACTCGGATGACAGCTCAGACAGCGATATGGAATACAAGACATTTGTCATAGGCAAGATGAAGTTTCCAAAGAAATACCTGAAACTGGATTCCATGGAAAAGAAGATGGACAAATACAAAAAGAAAATAAAGAAATATAAGTCACTCTACAAGAAAACACATGCCAACAAATATAAGAAGGCCATCAAAAAATTCAAGGCCAAATACAAAAAGCAAAACAAGCAGTACAAGAAATCATCAAAGGAACTCAAAAGCATTCTCAAAAAGGAATTGAAAAAGTTCAAAAAGACCTCACTCAACAAGATACGTAACATTGTTAAATACAATTGGCAGGCTTACAGTGAGGCATTCAGCGATACGCAAATCAAAGGCAAATACGTGTATTTGATTTTCAAGATGGAATTCTGCAGGCCTGTATGATTTGTTGAAATTGAAAGCTTAAAGGAATAGGTTTCCTTTAGCTTCTTTACTTTTTTTACGCCACTAAATGAAATCACTTTTGGGCCTTGCTTCAATACCAAGTTTTTTATACATTCTGCGTGTTGCAGGATTTGATTCGATTGCTAAATATTTGTCAGTATCATCGCCATGCATTGGAATTACCTCGTTTTCCATCCAATACTTTTTAACTTGCGGTGGTTGGCCTCCAAAATTCCAATAGGATTCATCTGGAACGAAACCTGTTTTCTCTTTAATGTCCCTTAGAATCTTGTGTGAACGTTTGTAGGGGCTTGCGGTAATCAAAATGACATAGTTGTCTTTGATTAGTTCAATTAAGTCACTTTCATACTTTTGTGATTTGATCTTTTTCTCGAGAGGATAATTCCAGATTTCCTTTGAATTGGCGATTAGGGTGTAGTTTAAATCAAGAAGAATTATCTTGTCTTTAGTGATTTCTAACTTTTCACTGCTGGCGGTTTCTTCATCATCGCTTTCGGTTAATTTAATGCCACAGTAGTTGCAGAATTCATATGTCTTGTGGTTGACTCTGCCACATACGGGACAGGAATTTAGCTCTAATGCAATAGGGGCATGGTCAGAACCCAATTGGCTCTGTATGATATATGAGTCTGCAAGTTTATTTTCAAATGAATTGGAAACTAAAAAATAATCCAATCTTAAACCTTTATTTTCTTCCCTGAATGATTTTCTAGCCCACCAGGTGTAATTGTCACCATCCTGATTGAATAATCTAAAAGCATCAACATATCTTGTTAAGATGTCTTTAAACCATTCCTGCTCTTCAGGCATGAACCCTGATTTGTTTTTCATGAGTTCTGGTCTTTTGGCATCAATTTCATGTGATATCCTATTGAAATCGCCGCAGACTATTGTAGGCTTATCGGATTTTTCAAAATATTCAGTGAAAATATCATAGAACCTATATTTGCGTTCTAACTTTTCTTTGGATTTAGCGCCTGATGGCACATAAACATTAAACAAGTTAAAGTCTTCAAATTCTAGTCTGATAACTCTGCCTTCTTTGTCAAACTCTTCATCTTTGATTCCGAATTTATGTGAAATCGGTTCAATTTTGGTATAAACCGCTGTTCCATAAGGATGCTTTTTTATAGAAGAAGGATATCCGTAAAGAGAATAACCATCAATTTCAGGGATTTCTGTGGTTTTCACTTCCTGAATGCATAAAATATCAGGGTTTTCATTTTTTATCAGATTAATTAGATGTCCATCTTTATTAGTTGATTTGATTCCGTTTACATTCCATGAGATAATTTTCATTGCTTTCACCATCTTTGATTAAAAATATATTAATCACATTATATATACTATAATACATGAAGATTGTAACATGGAACTGTTTTAAAAATTTCAGTGAATCCTTTAAGGAAATTATTAAAGAGGATGCAGATATTTATGTTATTCCCGAGTGTGAAGACCCGTCTATCTCTGAATCAGAGGAATTCAAGGATTTTGCATCTAACTATTTTTGGGTGGGGGATAATCCCAATAAAGGATTGGGCATTTTTGCACGCAGCGATGTAAAAATGGAATTGGTCGATTTGGATGACAATGGACTTAGATATTTCATTCCCGTCAGGATAAATGATGATTTTAACATTTTATGTGTTTGGACAAATCCAAATGTTAAAAATCAGGTTATTGAATACCCAAATGAAATAACAAGATATTATGAGCAACATAAGGATAGTGGATTTTTCAATGATGAAATGATAATCTGCGGGGATTTTAATTGTGATGTAAGATTAAAAAATAAGACTCACGGACGAAATGTTTATAGGATGATTGATAATTTATCTGATGTTGGTCTTGTAGACACTTATCATTATTTGAACGATGAAGAGCAGGGTCAGGAGTCGCAGGCAACATTCTTTTGGCTTTGGAAATTGGACAATCCTTTCCATCTAGACCATGTATTTGCCGCTCCTGAAAGGGTTAAAAAATTTGAAATTGGTGACGCTAAAAAATGGATTCAATTAAGTGACCATATGCCGATTATATTTGAAATTGATGCTTAATACTTGAATTGTGGTGAAATGAATGGATACAAGAGAGAAAGGAATTATTATTGGAGTATCAGTAATTATTATAATTTTAATTGCTTCAACATGTTTTTTAATGAATAACAATTCAAACAATCAGACCAATATTGCTAATCAGACTAATCAGACTAATCAGACAAATATTGCCAATCATACTGATCAGATTAATAACACGAATGCAACTTCTGAAGTTGTCGACGCTACCGTGGTTGACAGTGGTGATGATTCGTCCAGTCAGGATAGCTCATCTTCTGAAAGCGAACCTGAATTTGGCACCGATGAATATGTTCAAAGATGGGATGAATCGCAAAAAGGGGATGACAGTTGGGCATATCAGCATGACCAGCCTGTAAAGTCAGAAGATGGACATGAATACAAAAGGATGTATGATCCTGACACTGAAGAGGGTTATTGGTATCAGATGGATCGGGATTCTGATCAGTAATCATGAAAACTTAAAAAACTTGAATTCAGAAAGGAAAAGATGAATTGTGAGGGTTGTTGATAAGATTCAACCCTCAGATATTTTCATACTTAATCAGCTTTTCGTTGGCAAATCTGTTGTAATATTTGCTGAAGAACTTGTTATAGTACTTCTCATCAACAATGAATTCGATAGATAAGCTGAGGGCATTCTATGAGTGGAAATGTCTTGAATTCGATGAACGAATGTTTGATGAGATTTTTAAAGATTATCCTTTAGGGGATTAATCCTTTTTTTATTAAATGTTTTTTCAGACACTTGCGATATTTTCATCTTCACCATCATTTACACACAAAATAATAACAAAGTTTATTAACAACTTGTTAACATATATATAATTAGGAATTACCATTGCCATTAAGTAATATGACATCATGACATTAAGCGCATGGTGCAACATCAAGAGAATGGAATTTCCTGAAATATTTTAAAAACCGTTTTGAGGTGACAATATGTTAAGGGAAGAACTTTTAGACGAAATCGAGGATTTATACATCAGAATGCAATATGAAAAACTTATCGAA
>CACWUH010000009.1 GCA_902764015.1 uncultured Methanobrevibacter sp.
AACATTTATAATTAACTGCTCTTCTTATAAATAAAGATTAATAAGATAATATATAAAGAATTTATCCAAGAGCATTTGAAAAGTAATATTTTAAATAAATTCTCAAAAAAAAATAGTCTAATGCCCTTAAAGTGCAATTCATCTCCGGCTTAAAGAAGCCGGAGAATTCTTGCACAATAATGTTAAAATATTGTTGTCATTAATGGTGAGTAGCTATTCTTTCAAAAAAAGAAAAAAGATTAAGAAATGTCGGCCACTTCAATGGCTTCCACTTCTATATCTTTTGAAAAATCTTCATTGCTTAAAACGGATTTGGTGCTCATCGCTCCAAACAGCATCGTGGACAGGTTGTGTATCATTGATGAAGTTGATGGAGGTATAACGCCCAAAACACCTAAAACAAGGAGGCTGCCGTTTACTGCAACAATGTTACGGTAGTTCTTGTTGATTTTTTCCAGCATTCCAACACTTAATTTTCTAAGTGTTACAAGGTCGTATAAATCATCGGACAGCAATGATATGTCTGCAACTTCCCGAGCGATATCGGATGAATGCTTCATTGAAACGGATACATCTGCAGCGGCAAGGGCCGGCGAATCATTAATGCCGTCTCCAACCATTATTACAGTTTTTCCTTCTCCTTTAAGCTCTTCAACGATTCTTGATTTATCCTCTGGAAGCACCTGTGACTTATAATCTGTGATGCCCAATGCCTTAGCACTGGATTTTGCACCGCTTTCACTGTCTCCCGTAAGCATTATGATGTTTTCGATGCCTAATTGCTTAAGCTCTTCAATGACGTATTTCGCTTCTTCGCGCACGGGATCGTCAATGCAGATCAATCCTTCAAGCTTTCCGTCAATGGCAAGATAAACCACAGAATGCTCTGCTGCCTTTTTTGCCACCTTCTTCTCCTGGGCTTTTGTCACCTTCACTTTCTCATCATCGAATAGGAAGTGTTTGGATCCAATAACCGCACGCTTTCCGTCATACTCCGTTACGATGCCGTGGGCTACAATGTATTCAACTTCGCTGTGGTCCTCTTCATGCTTTAGGCCTTCCTCTTCAGCCTGCTTTACAATGGCTGTAGCAATGCTGTGTGCGAAGTGCTCTTCAATGCAGGCGGCCATCCTTAGGATGTCGTCACGTTTGTATCGCCTCGACATTGGAACAACTTCAACGACCTTTGGGGTTGCCTTGGTCAGGGTTCCGGTCTTGTCGAATATGATTGTGTCTGCATTAGCATAGTTTTCAAGGAATTTCCCGCCCTTTATCATCATTCTATTGTCTGATGCTTCTCGCATTGCAGATATGATTGACAATGGGGTTGTAAGCTTGATGGCGCATGAAAAATCAACCATCAATACGGACAGCGCTTTTGTCGAATCTCCTGTAATCAGATATGTCAAAGCTGTTGCAATGAAGCTATATGGAACAATCGAATCGGCGAGCTTTTCGGCTTTGCTTTGTGTGTCTGCCTTCAGCTCTTCTGAATTCTCGATTAAATCAATAATCTTGTTTAATCTTGTTTCCTTGTTCATTGAATAGACTTCAACAATTATATTGCCTTCTTCTATAACGGTTCCTGCATGAACAGTCTTTCCAGGCTTTTTATGGACGGCTAATGGTTCTCCAGTCATTGAAGCTTCATTAACCATTCCTTCTCCTTCAATTACTTTTCCATCAACAGGTATTACATCGCCCATATGGACTTTGATTTTATCTCCTTTGTCGATATCAACTGCAGGGCATTGCTTTTCTTCACCGTCATCTCCTACTACCCATACGGTATCTATGTTTAAAGCCAAACTGTCTTTAAGTGTGCTTTTGGCTTTCTGTAATGTGTAGTCTTCAAGTGCGTCGGAGATTGACAATAAGAACATCATTGAGCTTGCAGGTTTATACTGCTTTTGAAGCAATGCTCCGGTCACTGCCGCACCATCCAAGAGTGCAACGTCGACTCTAAAACTAGTTAAACTATCAAGCCCGTTCCAGATATATTCTGCTGCATTATAAATGGTCAATGCATTTCTAAGCGGGATAGGTAAAAATATTCTGTAAATGCCCCTATGTAAAAGCATCTTTGATAATTTTAGATAAAAATCATCTGTGATTTCTCTTGAGCTTTGTGCCTGTGTCGGCTCAGCTTCAAACAAATCATCTAATGTAATACCATCCAGTATATTGAAAATCTTCTGTCTGTTTTCAAGTTCTCCATCGTAGTATATTAAAATGCTCCCGTTTCTGTGGGAAGTGTATACCTCATGGATAAAGCTTTGATTTAAAAGTAATGAAGCGAGGCCATAGCCTTCCTTTTTGGTGAAGGCCCACTGGCCTGAACGAACTCTTAGGCGAGAACCGTTGTCATACATTACTTGATATTTCATTTTTTTATACCTGAAAAAATAAGTCTATTCTTCTGATTCTATGTAAATTTCCTTTTTGTCTTTTTCGTGTGCATCAACCACAATGTCTTCCGCATTTTCTCTGATGTCTTGGAAACATTCTTCCGCATCTTTTTTAACAGACATTACTGATGCCATTCCTCTGGTTGCTGCATTTTTCACGGTTTTTGATTCCAATGCTTTTTTGCCGATAATTGCGGTTGCAATTCCAGCTGCAAAAATCAATGCATGTTTATGTTCGTAACATTTGTCGAAAAATTCATCTCTTCTCATTTTAATAACCTCTCTCTTATAAATAATTTTTTTCTTTTTTTCTTAGTCTGATTCCATTTCTCAGTTTTTTAATGAATTCAAATTCCTCTTCAAATTCGGGATGATTGCCGAATCCACAGTTGGGACAGTGAACCTGATTGCATCCGTCATGTTTTCCACAACTCATGCATCCACGATTTTTTAGTTTCGTTTCATCAAATTCAAAGCCGCACATACGGCATTTCATGATAAACCTCCTATAAAGAATAATGAAAAATTGAAGCTATTCCACTTCAATGTTTTCGGCTTCTTCCTTTCGAAGGCAAACATCATATCCCTTTACACTCATTTCGATTGGATCTCCTAAGGTTGCAACCTTTTTAACGGTAATTTCTGCACCCTTGACAAAACCCATGCCCAATAAGTGTCTTCTTAAATCCACGTCTCCAGTGTCATGGTATTTTACCAGTTTCACTGTTTCGCCAGGTTTCACATCTTTTAAAGTTTTTGTCATTTTCTATCACCTTCTAAAAAAATATAAGTATGATAATTAGAAAATTCTAATCATCATTTTGGAATTCTAACACGTTTAATTCCATTTTTGCTATAAATCATATGTCTATCCAAATCCTGCAAGCAGACCAACATTGTAAATCAGGAATGAGACGATGTATGCGGTTACCAGTGTGATACCACACATGGTCAATGCCCATTTGTAGCTGTTGGTTTCCTGTTTGATTGCACCGATGGCAGCAAAACATGGAGTATAAAGCAATGTAAATGCCATGAATGAAAATGCAGACAATGGTGTGAAGGTATCATGCACTAAGCTGGTGATTCCTTCTTCATCATCCTCTTCCATACCTGCCAATGTACCGAATGTTGCAACAACCACTTCTTTAGCGGCTAATCCCGCAATGATTGCTACGGCAGCCTGCCAGGTTCCGAATCCTAATGGGGCAAAGATTGGAGCAATGAATGAACCAATCATACCTAATAGGCTTTCGGCGGATCCGTATTCAACACCTAATGGGAAAGTGCTTAATGCCCATAAGACGATTGAACAGGCAAGAATGATTGTACCTGCTTTTCTTAAGAATCCTTTTACCTTCTCCCAGGTATGCAACAGGATACCTTTCAGGGAAGGCACTTTATAAGTTGGCAATTCCATTACGAATGGAGTGGACAGTCCTTTAAACATGGTTCTTTTGAGTATGGCTGCAACAATCAATGCCACAACGATACCTAATACATATATTACAAGCAGCATGGTTCCTTGGTCTTTGGCAAAGAATGCTGCTATAAAAATAGCATAAATCGGTAATCTTGCAGTACAGGACATGAACGGCACAAGCATCATGGCGAGCATACGGTCTCCTTCGTTTTCCATGGTTCTTGTTGCCATAATGGCCGGCACTCCGCAACCGAATCCTAAAATCATTGGAATGAATGCCTTTCCGTGAAGTCCTACAATCTTATGCATCAGCTTGTCTAGGGTAAATGCCGCCCTTGCAAGATATCCGCAGTCTTCCAGGATACTTAAGAATAAGAACATAAGAATGATGATAGGAAGGAATGTGAGAACGCCACCTACTCCACCGATGATACCGTCACAGATGAAGGAGGAAAGATATTCGTTTGCAATGAATCCGGCTACAAATTCCCCTAAAGCGCCGAATGCTTCATCAATCATGTCCTGGAAAGGAGCTCCGATTGTGAATGTCAGCTGGAACATTACCCACATTATAATTAGAAATATGAATGGTGCCAATAGTCTGTTGGTGACAATCTTATCGATCTTATCGGTCATGGTTTCCTTTTCAACGGCCGGCTTTTTGACCGCTTCTGCTATCAAACCGTCGATGAATGCATATCTTGCATTTGCAATGACTTCTTCAGGGCCTTCATTGTAAACATCGTGCAGATGTTTGCTTACCTTGTCGACTTCCGCAAATATCTGGGAACTTTTGGAAGATCCCTGAACCTTTTCAATAACTATTGTGTCTCTTTCCAGTAATTTGATTGCAGTCCAGACTGAAGGAACATCCATGAGGTTCTTGTCAGTTTCAATGACTTCCTGAATTTGGGTCAGATGCCCCTTGATGTCATTGCCGTATGATAGTTTCTTGCTGGAATCGATTGAATTTTTGGACTGCTTTTCAACGGTTGTGAGGAGTTCGTCGAATCCTTCGCCGTTTTTTGCATTGACTTCAATTACTGGAAAACCGAGAAGTTCACTCATCAAGCCAATGTCGATGATGTGGTCCTTTTTCTTTGCAAAATCGTTCATGTTAAGTGCCATTACCAGGTTGGCACCCAATTCCATCATTTGTACAGTTAAGTATAAATTTCGTTCTAGATTAGCCGCATCCACTACGTTGATAATCACATCAGAGTCATCATCTACAATGAAATCCCTTGATACGATTTCCTCCATAGAATGAGCGCTTAATGCATAATTACCCGGTAAGTCTATGACTTCGTAGTCATAGCTGCCGTGATTGAAATGGCCCTCTGCCCTTTCGACAGTCTTTCCAGGCCAGTTGCCCACGTGCTGACGCATACCGGTTAATTGATTGAAGACAGTGGTTTTCCCAACGTTGGGATTGCCTGCTAATCCTACAATTAGTTCTGTCATTAACCTTTTCTCCCGCGTTTAATTAACTTTTAAGGAATAATATTTGTCTGAAAATATTATTCCTAACTAAAAAAATTTTTTGGTTTAAGTTCATGATGCCTAAAAAAGTTAGGCATACCTAAACTTGTTCTTATATTTGTTTTTATAGTATTTAAATTTTAGGTATGCCAAAATATATATATTCAAAAAGAATCAATAGTATATTGAAAATAAAAATATTTTTTTTTAATTGGAAGGATGGTATCGATGAGCGGCGCTATTGAAACGGCAAAGGAATACATCATTGACGATAATCATGAGGATGCTCTTAAGCTGGCTAGAAAAAGGCATGGAAAGGACGATGTTGAGGATTACCTGATGATTCTTGACTTGCTGATTGATGCGGATTATCTGCCGGCAGTTGAAGAAAAGGGAATATACTTCCAATACTATGACGAATCCCATGACAATGGGGATTACGGCGAGAGGTACTTTGATCAATACCTGCAAAGAGAGCCCCATTCCGTAAATGTCCTTTGCGACAAGGCATTGTCCAGATTCAACAAGGGTGAAGTTGATGGCGCTTTAAAATATATGGATGAGGCATTAAGCGAATATGATTCATATTCCAATATCGAAAAGCCCCGCATCAGCAAAAAAGAGGTTTTAATGAGTAAAATCAAGCTGCTGATTAGAGCCAAGAGGCATGATGATGCGCTGGCCCATCTCAACCGGTATGAAGAGGAATATGGTGGGGACAACGAGTCCGATTTATATAAGGGCCAAATGCTTCAAAAAACCGGAAAAAATGAGGAGGCACTCGAATACCTTGATAAATCCCTTCAAAATGAGGATACCTTAATCGGATACAATGCAAAGGCTGACGCATTGTATGAGCTTGGCCGATATGGTGAGGCATTAGGCAATTATAAGAACTGCATCCATTATGAAGCTAAGGTCGAGGATGATCTGGAGCTGGTTACAAATTTCAACTACAAGGCTGCATTCTGCTGCGTGAACATGGGCGATGAAGCGGAGGCCGTCAAATATCTGAATAAAACCATCAACATGCTAAATGAGCATGGAAGGCTTCCAAGAGACATCGAAGCAATCTATCAGAAGTGTTCTTTTGAAAAGGAAAGGATAATCAAAAAGGGTGAAGTCAAGGATGAGGAGTTTAGGAAAACCAGATTCTTCTCCACAAGAACTTCAATTATAATATTGGCAATAATACTGGTCTTGTATGTGATTTTGAGATATTTCGGATACAATTAGTCCATTAAAATTAGCCATCTAATCATAGGTTCATTTTTTTTGCCGTGCCGGTTCTAAAACATGACGCACACGATTGCGAACACTGCGAAATATGTAAATAATCCCAAAGCGGCAAATGCTATTTTCATTCTTTTTTCCCAAACGTCACTGATGCTGTTTTCATCATACAGTTTCCTAATCAGCATGAGTGTCACTGCAATTATCGTCATGTAAAAGAAGAATGCTGTTCTGGATCCGGATTCAAAGATTGTCGGTGAAAATCCCACTGCCAATCTGGACAGGAATCCCGCAGCAAACAGGACCAGCGGAAGGAGCTGCTTTTTTCCAAAGGTTTTGAATATCATCCAGCAGCTGCTTAATATCAGATAAATGCTGATGAGGACAGTTAGCACTGCAGGGGCCGTAAGTGTTTTCGGTATTCCCTTATAGCTGAATAGGCCAATCGCATCGTTTACCAGAGGCACACTTTCGGTGACTGTCTTGGCTGCAGAAAGAAGGGATGCAACGACAGGCTTATGCATAAGTCCAATGTTTAGATGGGTATTGATGCTTGAAATGTCAACCAGTGTCTTGAACAATACCAGAAAGAGTATCAGTATTATGTTGAAGTATAAAATGCCCCTTAAATATTTGTTTTCTGTCTTAAGCAATGCGCATCCGCTCAGCATTATGTAAAATACCGTGAAAAGCACTTTGTCTTTCAATAGAATCTCGATTGTCGGAATAGTTCCCAGGTACAGCTTTTCGACTATTCCGAAGTTTGCATATTCCGCATAATATCTTCCGGTTTCGATAACGGTCCGCTCCGCATTGCCTGGGCATGTAAGAATCATGGTCAGTGATATTGCAGATACTATTACAATCAGGATATTGAATCTGCTGATGTTCCGTTTATTGATTAGGCAGTGAATCAGATACAATACATTGATTCCGAGAATCATAAGGCACGACTGTTCCTGGTTGACTGCATAAATCAGGCTCAATATTGCCAGAACATATATTATGATGTTTGTTTTTTTGCCCCTCAATTCATTGACCAGCGGTATGAATGATATCATTGCAAAGGCAAAGCACCATGAATAGTTTAGGGTTGTGGATACCCATCCCGCACCGGCCATGTCAAAGAGAGGATACATCAAAAACAGCAACACTCCAAACAAGGTTATATTCCTGTTGTTGTCCTTGTTTATGAATTTTATTAGCAGATAAACGCCTAGTGTATAAAGAATTGTGTCCAATATCTTCCAGATAATGAATTCTCGGCTTAGGATAATCGTTAAGGCATCTATAATCACTCTGCTGGACCATTCATTGTATCTGTCGACAATGAGCCTTGTCAATGGATAATCAGACAGGAGCTTGGAATACCCTTCATCATCCCCTAAAAATCCCATTATCAAATGAAGCGCCACCATCAACAGGAAAAAGCCTATGATTGGATAATGGTCTTTAATGAATTGGGATAGCTCAAATTTATCTTTATCAATGTTCATGTTATCAAAATATTCCTCTATTCCTCAAAAATCAGTCTGTCGATGACGTCCATGTCAAGGTGTTCTTCAACGATTTCGGCCAGGCGGTTTAGGGAGTAATCTTTTTGGGTTTCATAAGGATCTTCGCCGCATTTGGCTTCAAGGCCTTTTTTTACTCTTATGTAATTCAGGAATTCTCTTCTGAAATTGTAGTTGTGGAATATTCCATGGAAGTATGTTGCAAAAGCATTTCCATTTGATGCTCCGTCAATCAGGCCATCATCATTGTTTCCCTGGCCCTTTTTGATGTCAAGTAATGGTGTGGAGTTTAAGAGTTCTGTTGTTCCTTCATGTATTTCATAGCCCGTAACCTCTTCGCCTGCGATATTCATGAAGATTTCTCCGGCAATGCCATCCAGATTATCGGGGATTGTTGCAACGGACTGGGTAACAATCTTGCCTTCCCTTGAAAAGCTGGATTCGATATCCAGAAGGCCAAGGCCTTCAATTGTACCATGTTTCGATTCGCGCTTGTCCTCATCATAGATGACGTTGCTTAAAATCTGCAGGCCTCCGCAGATTCCGACGATTGGAATTTCGGATGATTTTTCAATGATCTGTTTGGCGAGGCCGCTTTCATGAAGGGCGAACATGTCTTCTGTCGAGTTACGGGTTCCAGGAATGATTATTGCATCGACATCCCCGATTTCGTCATTGACGCCAATCATCTTGAGCGCCACATCGCTTTCGTATTCGAATGGGTCGATGTCGGTGAAGTTGGCAATTTTGGGAAGCCTGATGACTGCGATTGTGATGTCACGGTCTTGTGCAAATACATGTGTTGTCAGTGATGCGGAATCCTCTTCGGGAAGCCTCAGGGTCTCATCATACGGCAGGACACCCAAAACAGGCTCTCCAGTTATCTCTTCAATCCTGTCAAGGCCAGGCTTTAGGATATCGAGGTTTCCTCTGAACTTGTTGATAACTGTTGCCTTGAGTCTTGACCTGTCATAATCGTCTAGAAGAACATAGGTTCCTGCAATCGCAGCAAACACTCCTCCCATTTCGATGTCTGCTATTAAAATGACGTTGGCATCAGCCATATGGGCGATTTCCATGTTTGCTATGTCCTGCTTTCTCATATTGATTTCGGCAGGAGATCCTGCCCCTTCAATAACGATGATGTCATATTTGTCGGACAATATTTCAAAGCTTTCGTGTATTGCCTTTAAAGCGGTATCATGGTATTTGTGCTGGTAGTCATAGAAGTTCATGTCTCCGATGGATTTTCCCTGAATGATGACATTTGAAGTGAAATCTCCCTTCGGCTTCAGCAGAATAGGATTCATGTGAATGCTTGGCTCTATCATTGCGGCTTCCGCCTGCAGCATCTGGGCTATTCCAATCTCACCGTTTTCCTTTGTGGTGTATGAGTTTAAGGACATGTTCTGTGATTTGAAAGGAGCCACATTATATCCTCTGTTCTTATAAATCCTGCACAGTGCCGCCACGAGCATGCTCTTACCGGCGTTTGATGATGTTCCCTGAACCATGATACATTTTGCCATGTATTGATATATTGAATTTATTCTATAAATAATTTAAAAATGAGATAAAATTAATCTCATTTGAGGTATGATTTTTGCTACATCTGGGGTTTATAAAAACTGATGTTTAATCATACACTCAAACTCGATTAACAAGAATAAATTATTGAAAATTTATCCTGTAATATACTATATCTAATTTGTAATATATATTATTGACTGTTTTAATGTTAATTTTTGTTATTTTTCTAAAATTAATTTAAAAATTCTTATTTCATAATTAATTGATATTTTAATACTTTTTATATTTTTGATATGATTTATCATTATCATCGGTTAATTTTCACTTTTGAATTATTTTAGTGTATAAAAGTTACTAAAATAGAAAACTTTTTATATATTGTGGATTTAATAAATATATAAATAGTAAGTGAAACTTAACTTTTTAATGATGAATTTAATACGAAGTGAGGTTTGTTTTATGAAATTTGAAGAAAAGGAATCAATTGAAGATTCTGATGAAGTGATAGTTGAACCTGAAATCAAGGAAGATGATGGTGAAGAAACCAAACCTATGTTAGATTATAATAATATCAAAAGCTCACAGGATATTGAAGTTCCACCTTTATTAATTGACCAGGTCATTGGACACGAAGAGTCCATTGAAACAATCAAAAAGGCGGCAAAACAGAGAAGGAACGTTTTGCTGATTGGTGATCCGGGTGTCGGAAAATCAATGCTTGCAAAAGGTATGGCGCAGATATTGCCTCATGAAGTTCTTCAAGATGTATTGGTGTATCCTAATGTGGAAGACAACAACCATCCCCTAATCAGGACAGTACCTGCCGGAGAAGGCAAAAAGATAGTCAGAGCAACAAAAGGCTCTGCTAAAGGTCATGAAGAGAGAAAGACAATCATTACGATGTTTGCAATCGGAGGAATACTTGTAATCGGATTCATGTATGGAAGATTACTTGAATCAATCATTGCTGCAGCTTTAATCCTGCTCATATCCATACAGATAAAGCCGAAGACCAACAACCTGTCTCCAAAACTCCTGGTAAACAACGAAGAGGCAAGGTTCGCTCCGTTCATGGACGCAACCGGAGCCCACGCAGGAGCACTTTTAGGAGATGTTCGCCACGACCCATACCAATCTGGAGGATTGGGAACACCTGCACATGAGCGTGTCGAAGCCGGAATGATTCACAAGGCCAACAAGGGAGTCCTCTACATTGACGAAATCGGTACAATGAGCATGAAGACCCAACAGGAACTGCTCTCCGCAATGCAGGAAAAGCAGTATTCAATCACAGGCCAAAGCGAAAACTCTTCAGGTGCAATGGTGAGGTCCCAGGCAGTGCCGTGCGACTTCGTGCTTGTGGCATCAGGAAACCTTCAGGTTCTTGAAGGAATGCACATTGCAATGAGGTCAAGAATCAGAGGATACGGTTATGAAGTGTTCATGAAGGATTATATGGAGGATACAACCGAAAACAGGGAAAAGCTTGTCCAGTTCGTAGCTCAGGAAGTCAAGAACGATGGAAGAATCCCTCACTTTGCAACAGACGCATTGGATGAAATCATCATGGAGGCAAAAAGAAGATCAGGCAAGCAGAATGCATTGACCTTGAAATTAAGGGACCTGGGAGGACTTGTGCGCTCCGCAGGTGATGTCGCCATCGAAAAGGGAGCAGACATCGTAACCGCCGAGCATGTGGTTGAAGCCAAGAAATATGCAAGAACCCTTGAACAGCAGATAGCCGACAGGTCCATCATGCAGAGAAAGGACTACAGTATGGTATCTTCCGAAGGGGGAAGGATTGGTCTCATCAACGGACTTGCAGTCATCGGTGACAGGAGCGGAATTGTATCACCTATTGCGGCTGAAGCTGCACCGACACAGTCCAAAAACGGCGGCCAGATAATCGCTACCGGTAAGTTGGGTGAAATCGCTCAGGAATCAGTTCAAAACGTAAGTGCACTGATTAAGAAATACACCAACAAGGACATTTCCCAATACGACATTCACATCCAGTTTATCCAAACCTACGACGGTGTGGAAGGGGACTCTGCAAGCGTGAGCATTGCAACTGCTGTGATATCCGCTATTGAAGAGATTCCAATCGACCAGACCGTGGCACTGACAGGTTCACTGAATGTGCGCGGAGACGTAATGCCTATCGGTGGTGCAACCGCAAAAATCGAAGCGGCAGCCGAAGCTGGAATGAAGAAGGTATTGATTCCAAAATCCAACATGAAGGATGTCATGATTGAGAAGAAATACGAGGACATGATTGAAATCATTCCAACCGAAACCTTAAGTGATGTTTTAGAAAACATTCTAATCAGCGGTTCCAGCAAGGATAAGCTGATTGAAAAGATGAAAAACATCGGCTCCAAGGTGGCGGACAAGGTTCCGCAGACAACTTTGAACAATCCAACTACCAACTAGTTGGATATCATTTACTTTTTTTTAGTTTTAAGCATTTTCAATGCTCTTTTTTCATATCTTATGAAAAATTTTTTTTCCATATTTCTTTTGCCCATTAATTATAAATATTTTATAATAATAATGTATTATCATGGTTAGTAGATTGAAGTTTAGCATGGCAAAATTATCTGGAAAAGTGGTGACTCAGCTATCAAAGATAGGTCCAGGGGGAGGCAAGAACATCCCAGGATATGCATTCGATAGGATTGGAGGTCATGAATCAATTTCTGAACTTGCAAAGGATTTAAAGATTGGTTCAGTGCTAATTACCGGAACCAATGGAAAGACAACCACCACTACCCTGTTTATCAAGCTAATGACTGGGGATATCGAATTCAGAAAAAGCTTTGAAAACAACACTATCCATTCAATAGTCACTGCAATCCTGAATCAGAAGGGTGATTTGGGAATCTTTGAATACGGGATACGCAATCTGAAGTATGGAATTCCGGATACTGTCCAAAAACTCATCAATCCGATTGGAGTTGTCTACACAACCATTTCAAAAGAGCACACTGCCGTTGCAGGTGTTAAAAATCCGTTTGAAGATTATTATAAGGCCAAAATATTATTGTCTGAGGGAATGACCCGTGGTGTGATTATCACAAACGCTGATGATCCGAGAACTGCGGCGATTGGAATCAATAAGGAGAAGGACGTCACTGTGAACTATTACGGTCTGGCCATTGACGACATAGTTGATGATGATGAAAGTCCTATTAAATGCCCTAAATGCGGAGAAACCCTGGATTATTCGATGAGATTTTTAAGCCATAGGGGACTTTACTCCTGCAAATGCGGATTTGAAAGGCCCGAGCCAAACGTCAAGCTAACCAATGTCGAATTCAACAGCGACAATTGGAAGCTGGCTATTGTCGGTGATGTATATAATTATTCGGTCTCTGATAACGTCCAGTTTGAGGTAAATCTTACTGTTCCTCCTTTTGGCATACACAACATCTACAATACCCTCTCATCAGTCACTGCCTATGCGACATTCACTCCGAAAGTTGATAACATCAAAAGCAAGGTTGAAAGTGTCTTCAACAATCTGGACATGTCATTCATTCCGCCTGGAAGGTTTGAGGTGGTTTCATACAACGACAAGTTCATCGGAATCGGCCAGGGGGACAACGGTGATGCGATAAAGATTAATGCAAGGTTCATGAGCCAGTATGTCGACGGCCCTCTTGAGTTCATCTACACCACTCCCGATGTTGATGAGGAAGAAATCTTCGAAGATCATTATGATGTTGTAAAAAGCATGAATCCGGACCATATCATAGTCGTTCCGGGAAGGAAATCCATTGAAAAGGCAAAAGAGTATTATGAGATAATAAAAAAGGATTTCGATTCTGCAGACTTCTATCCGCTTCCTTATGATCCGATGGATGAGCGGATTGAAAAGCTGACGGAATTCGCCAAAAAATCAGAATACAAATACATTATAATGACTGGCTGTGGCGAAGAGCAGTCAATGTGGGAAGAAATAAAGAGAAACTTCGACTAGATTATTTTCTCTTCAATTATCTCTTCTATTTTTCTAAAAAATTCAGAGTCGCTTTTTTCTATTTTTTCAAATGATGCGTCAATGCTGCAGTTGCATGTGTCCGTCTTGCCGATGATGTACTCATCACTCTTCTTTTTCACTAGAATGCCGAATAGCTTTTCCTCTTCGTCTGCATGCTCACTGAATTCATCCTGCGTGAGCTTGATGTTGTAATCCTTTTCGCAGAAGAGGTCGCATTCATTGATGATGGGCATGAAGGTCATCATTCCCACGGGAAGAAAGATGTTTTCAGTTTCATGGATTTTCAAAAGCCTTTCCTCATAGGTATCGTCACTTTCAATTCCATATCCTTCGATTTCCAGGATATTGTTCGTGCCCATGTGGCAGTCATCATGGATTATAAAAGAGAAGAGGTTAGGGTCTACATAATTATTGCATGTAGCCCTAATATTTTTGATAGTTTGCCTAAGATTCATCACATACTGCCTCGTATTTTTCACATAATGAAAGCACTTCATCAATCTTATTGATTTGGTTAATCCAATCTATAGGGATTGAATCATATCCGTAATAAATTCCTGCAAGCCCTCCGCAGATGGCAGCATTGGTGTCGGTGTCGCCGCCGAAATTGACGGCATCCAAAACTGCATCCATATAATTTTCACTGTTCAGCAGGCAATGGAGCACGCATTCCAAAGACCCGACAACATATGTCCTTCCGCTAACGTCGCTGAAATCATTGTTGAATATCTTTTTGAAGTGCTTCAGCTCTTCTGAATCCTTGTAATACTCTTTGATTTTGTCGCAGGCCAGATTGATATGCTCTTCAATGGTCAAATCCTCATTTTCAAGCATGGATTTTGCTATCTCAATGTATAGGACGCAGGTGATTTGTGATCTCTTGTGGGCATGTGTAAGGCCGGAAACGTTTTCTATTGTCTCATAGTCGATGTCCTTGATGTAAGCTAAAGGCAATATCCTCATTAATGAGCCGTTTCCGTTGTCAAATTCTGCGCTGCATCCTGAATCCAATGCTTCGGCCCCATTAAGATATCTTCTTAATGCGTTTCCGGTAGTATTTCCGATGTCAAAAAGTCCTGAAGCGCTGTTGGTATATTTGCTGTCCAGATACCAGTTGATGAATTCGTCCATGATGTCTTTATAGTCGACTTCTTTCTTATTGGCAATGCTTGTCATTGTGGCCAATGTCATTGAGGAATCGTCAGACCAGGTTCCTCTAGGCTGATTGTATGTTCCGTATTCTCTCATGTCGCTGACAGGGTCATCGTCACGTTCGGTTTTACTGGAAAACTCAACAGGAACGCCCAATGCGTCACCGACAATTAAACCGATAATTCCATCTTTGACTTTCATATATAATTATATGTCCTTTCTAGTTAATAAATTGTGTGTATTTTGATTAGATTTATACTGTTTCAAAACAAATTTTCAAATAATGATTAAAACATCAAATTTGATTTTAAGGCCATGGAGGAAAAGCGATGCGCAGTGCCTGTATCACTTCGCAAAGAATCCGAACATAGGGCCGATTGCAGGATGGCCTCCTCATGAAAGCGTTGAAGACAGCCTAAACATCATCAGGACAGTCTTTTCAAAAAGGGAAACATATGCCATCGTAAAGGATGATATTCCCATAGGATGTGTGGGGCTGCTGTTTCATCCCGACACGAATCACTGGTGGGGTGAAGGCGCAGTCGAGCTCGGCTACTGGATTGCAGAAGAATATTGGGGAAACGGCTATGCCTTTGAGGCATCGGATGCTATAATAAAAAGAGCGTTCGACGAATTGGGCGTCAGCGAGATTTATGCAAGCTATAGGATAGGAAATGACCAGTCCAAAAGGGTTCTGGAAAAATTGGGATTTGAATATTACACGGAATTAGTCAATGAAAACTATCTGGGTGAATTTTTTGAAGAAGTCGCAATGAAATTGGAAAAATAATTATATTATGAGAAATTAATTTTAACTAATGACAAGAACATGCGAAAAATGTGGATTTGTTAATCAGGACGATTATGATTTCTGCGCAAAATGCGGAAATCCATTAGTTGAGGGCCTCCAGCCACGCCAGGTTTATGTCTATAAGGCAGAACAGCTTCAGGTCAACAAGAAGGCGCTCATTGCAGCCTATGCCATAACCATATTCCTCTCCTGGAGCGGCTTTGTTATCGGATTGATTTCAAAGCATACGCATTTTGCGGTCTTTACTTTTTTTGGCTTTTTCATGCCGTTCTATCTGCTTCAATCAAAGCATCCGACCTTGAGAAAGCATGGATTGATAATGATGATGATTTCATTTGTCGGAGTGGCGCTTTCCTTCTATGTGATGTTCCATTAGACAAAGTGGAAGGTAATCTTTCCAAGCAGTATCTGTACTGGAACCTGAAGCAGATTAGGGGCATTCTGGGTCATAGCAGTGTCAATTGCATCTCCCCTTGACATGGTTCCCTGAACTTCTTCATTGCCAGGATAGCCGTTGTATGCGTCATTTGCACGGATATCACCTACAATGTTTCCGCCGAATATCGCTTCAGCCCCTTCGCTGCTCAGGCTTACAACCAGATGGGGTGTAAAATGATATGTATAAGTCATTATGTCCCGTGCGGCGCCGTATGGATCTTGAGGATCGTTGTAATGCACATTATGCAGGGTCTGTCCTTCTGCGTTAAAGGAACTTCCCGGATAAATCCATTCAAATCCTTTCAGTGAGAATATTGCGGCCATATCGATACTTGAATCTTCACCGGTATCCTCACAGACTATCAATATCGGGCTTGAAAGCGTTGATACCATGAATATCACGACTATCGCTACAATTACCAGTAAAATCAAACTTAATTTTTTCATAATAATAGTTTTATATTCATTTATAATATTAATACTTAACCTTTTTAATCATCAAAGACAAATATAATTTCAAATAGAATTTTGGTGATATTGTGATTATAGGTGGTTCAGCTTCTCAAGATTTAGCGGCTCATGTTGCACGTGAACTCGGCGAAGAATTATGTTATGTTGAAACTAAGAAATTTCCCGACGGGGAAAGGTATTTAAGAATTGATGGCGAACTTGAAGAGGAGGTTACTGTCATCCAGTCAACTGGATATCCTCAGGATGAAAATCTGATGGAACTGTTGTTCATCATTGCCAATCTCAAGGATTTGGGAGTCAAAAGGGTAAGGGCAGTGGTCCCGTACATGGGATATGCCAGACAGGAAAAGCGCTTCAACCCGGGTGAGACGGTCTCGGCAAAAATCATCTGCGAGCTGATTCAGGCCGCAGGCGCCGATGAATTCATCACATTCAACATCCACGAGGAATGCGTGCTCAACTTCTTTGACATTCCGGCAAGAAACCTCTCGGCAATGCCTGCCATTGCGGAATACCTGGGCAAAAAGCTCACAAAGAAAGGTGCGGACAACCCTATAGTCATTGCTCCGGATAAGGGAGCATACGGCTTTGCACAGGAAATGTCTGAAATCATCGGTTGCGACTGCACATATCTGACTAAGGTTCGTTTAGGGCCTGATAAGGTCGAGACAAAAATCGTGGATGTCAGATGCGACAGCGAAAGTGAAAACACCGTTAATGTGGACTCTGTAAAGGGCATGAATGCAATCATCATTGACGATATCATAGCTACTGGAGGAACCATCGTCAATGCAATCAACATCCTGAAGCAATATGGCGCTTCCACAGTTGACGTATGCTGTGTGCACCCTATTCTGACCAACAATGGGGCTACAAGAATCTATGCTGCAGGTGCGGATAAGATCATCGGAACAAACAGCCTGTCATCAGACACTTCACGTGTGTCCCTTGCAAAATCAATTGCAGATGCATTGAGGGAATGAAATGGATAAGGAAGCCATCAAAAAGGAGCTCATTGAGAAATCCAATGGACTCCTGACAAAATATTCGGAGCCGGATGTCGTTGAAGACATTTCAGTAATGAACATGTCTGCAAAGACAGTGTTTCTGGGTTCCCTTAAAGTCTATAATACCGAAATCATTCCAAATATCATAAAGGATTTGAATAAGGAACTGAAAGGTTATGGACAACTTGTTGTAAGGGACCAGAGGGTCACTCCATGCTGCGCTCCAAGCTATACTCACATCAGTTTCAATATCACGATTATTAATTAGATATCATGAAGGAATTCAAGCTCAAATCGCCATACAAGCCATTGGGCGATCAACCTAAAGCCATCAACTCATTAGCCGAAGGCATCAATGACGGCATAAAAGAACAGACCCTTTTGGGAGTGACAGGTTCTGGAAAGACATTCACAATGGCGAATGTCATCGAAAAGGTCCAGAAGCCCACCCTTGTCATTTCACACAACAAGACCCTGGCTGCACAGCTCTATGAGGAGTTCAAGGAGTTCTTCCCTGACAATGCCGTTGAGTACTTTGTCAGCTACTATGACTATTACCAGCCGGAGGCCTATGTGCCTAGAACAGACACTTTCATTGACAAGGAGGCTTCAATCAATGATGACATCGACATAATGAGGCATTCCGCTACCCAATCTCTGCTTTCAAGGGATGATGTAATCGTTGTCAGCAGCGTGAGCTGCATCTATGGTATCGGTTCGCCTGAAGACTACGGGGAGTTTGCCTTTGGAATAGCGGTCGGCGATATCTATGAGAGGTCTGAAATCCTCTCCCGACTTGTCTTCATGCAGTATGAGCGAAACGACATTGAATTCGACAGGGGTCAGTTCAGGGTGAGAGGAGATGTTATTGAAATCAATCCTGTTCACGGAACTCCTCCGATAAGAATAGAACTATTCGGTGATGAAATCGATGCCATAAGCATAATCGACAAGGTCACGGGCAAAAAGAAGGAGTCCCTTCAAAGGTACATGATTTTCCCCGCAAAGCACTTCGTTGTCGGCCAGGACAAGATGGACATTGCCCTTTCAAAAATCAGGAACGAGCTGGACGAAAGGCTGGCTGAACTTAACTCCATGGGAAAAATGTTGGAGGCCCAAAGGCTTGAGCAGAGGACCCGATTTGACATTGAAATGCTTCAGGAAATGGGATACTGTCCGGGGGTTGAGAACTATTCCATGCATCTGTCAGGTCGTGAATGGGGAGAAAAGCCATATTCTCTTTTGAAGTATTTCCCGGATGACTTTTTAACCATTATTGATGAATCCCACGTAACAGTTCCGCAGATTCGAGGAATGTACAACGGAGACCGTGCCCGTAAGGAGACTTTAGTTGAGCATGGCTTCAGGCTGCCGTCAGCCAAGGAAAACAGGCCGCTGAGGTTTGATGAGTTCGAATCATCAGTCAATCAGGTCATCTATGTATCTGCAACTCCGGGACCATACGAGCTTGCCCGCTCAAGGAATGTCGTCGAGCAGATTATAAGGCCGACAGGTCTGGTGGATCCGGAAGTGTTGATAAGGCCGGTGACCGGCCAGGTTGAGGATCTCTTGAAAGAGGTCAGGCTGACCGCTGAAAAAGACGAGAGGGTGCTGGTCACCACACTGACGAAAAGGATGGCTGAGGATTTGACTGACTATTATGCAAGAATCGGCGTCAAGGTAAGGTATATGCACTCCGAAATCGATACCCTTGAAAGGATTGACATTGTGGATGACTTGAGGAGAGGCAAGTTTGACGTGCTTGTCGGTGTAAACCTTCTTCGTGAAGGGCTGGACCTGCCTGAAGTGTCTCTTGTGGCGATTCTGGATGCCGACAAGGAAGGGTTCTTAAGGAATGAAACGTCCCTGATACAGACAATCGGGCGTGCGGCAAGAAACGTCAACGGACGCGTGATTATGTATGTCGATGACATGACAGACTCTGTTCAAAAGGCTTACGACACCACAATCAAGAGGCGCAAGCTGCAGATGAAGTACAATGAGGTTCATAATATCACTCCAAAATCCACCCAAAGGACCTTGAAGGAAAAGCTCGCTGAGGAAGATGAGAAATACAAGGGAATCGGTCGTGATGTCAGTAAGATTCCAAAAGACGAACTTCAACTGCTTATACGAGATTTGGAAAAGGACATGAAGGATGCGGCCTCAAGGCTTGACTTTGAAAGGGCAGCCGATTTGAGAAACAAGCTTTATGCCTTGAAGGGTTTTGAGAAATAGTCTTTCAATGGGGAAAATATTTCCCTTTTTTCGCTTTTCGCAAGGTTTTGCAATGCTTTTTTTACAATAGGTATTTATATTGCTTCCGAATAATAGTATATGTAATGTTATTTTCAAAAAAACATGTTAAATTCGCATTAGTTTTAATGGTATTCGCCGTATTATCGGTTTCTATCGTTTGTGCATCAGATGTTAATTCAACTGATACAGTCACAACCAATGATGCCGGTGATGCTATCGAATTAAATGACAATCTCGATGAGATTGATACATTAGGAGACTCGTCTGAAAAGCCAACTCCTACTATCAGTATTAATTCATCGAAGGTCACAACGGGCGATGAAATCGAAATCTCCCTAAAGGATTCGAATAACGTTTCATTGGCTGATAAGAATTTGACAGCAACAATAAATAAAAATGAACATGCACTTTTTACGAATGAAAATGGTATTGCAAAGCTGAAGCTGGATCTGCCCGGAAATACTTATGTGTTGAATGTCAAGTTCAAAGGGGATGATAGCTACTCTGCCATAACCAAAACATTTGACATCAAGGTATACAAGATTACTACAGTGCTAGATTTGGGCTCTACCAGCCTTAAGAATGGCGAAAAGCTTCGAGCCTATCTGAAGGACGTCAACGGAAATCCTGTTGAGGGTGTTGCGGTAACATTCAAGGTGGATGGAAAAACATATACTGAAAGCACCAATGCGGATGGCCGTGCGGCATGGAATGTTAATGCCGCTTTAGGAAAGCATTCCGTAGCCATCAATTTTTCCGGAAATGATTATTACTATCCTGTCAGCAAAACGATTGACATGATGGTTCTCATACCTACTTCCGTTGTCATCGGAAACACGATACTTCTGACCAACGGCCATCTGAGGATATATCTTAAAAGCAACAACGTGGCTGATGTGGCCAACAAGGTTGTAAAGATTACAATCAACAACAAGGTCTACACTAAAAAGACAAATTCCGAAGGGTTCATAGTTTTCCAGCCTAAACTTGGCAAGGGCAATCTCAACATCAAGGTTGAATTTGCAGGAACCTCCACTGTTGCACCAGCTCAGGCAACAAAGACAGTCACAGGAATCAAGGGCGATCCAAAAAGTCCTTTAAAGTCAAAGATTCCTTTGAAAAACGGCGTTCCGGATGTAGATTACATGACCTGGAGATATGTGATGGGTGATGAAAATATGAAATACACCGTTTTGAAGTCCCAATACAAGGAAGTTCTCAAAAGGGATAGCTATTGTATGTATTTGAATAATAAATTGAGCAAATACACTTTCTTCAAAACCAAAGCCCAACCGAAATTTTACCATATCCTCAAAAGGGAAAAATGGAATGTCATTGAAAGGGCGCTCAACACCAAAATAGTCAAGAAGAACAAGAACGGCTACTGGCCTTATCAGGTCACCGCATCTCTTAAGGGAAAATCATACACATATCCTGAGGTAAGGGATGTGCAGAATACGGGTTATACCTGCGGACCGACTTCCGCCAGTATGTGCAGCCAGGCCTTGAGAAACTACTACTGCGAAAAGTACCTTGGCCAGAAGGCTGGTTCAAATGCATACAGTGGCTCCAGTACCTCCGGTCTTAAGTATGCCTTGGAGAAATGCAACTTCAAATGTTCCTATTACTATAAGAGTTCATTCAACAAGGCCTTGAAGCAGCTTAAAAAAGGAGGCTGCGCTTTGGTATTCCACACATGGAACCATTATGTCTGCATTCTTGACATAAGTAAGGACGGCAAGATGCTATTGGTTGGAAACCCTTCCGGGGACTATGACTCTGGAAGCCACAGCATTCCTACAAACTGGCTGTCCGTAAGCCATATGAAGGGTCGCTTCAACGATTATGACACTTCTGGGCTGATTGTCAAGCTCAGCTATAAGCTCGGCAAATATACTAAAAATAAGATTAATAACTTCTATTCAAGCATGGGCACCAACTGGTCCCGTAAGAATGTGAATGAAAGGCTTGTCCAGATTGAGGACCCTTACTATTAATCTTTTTTTATTTCTTTTTTTTCTTTTTCTTTAAAAAATTATATGAATGTTCCAAAATTGCCTTGGGCTCATATGGAAACAAATATTAATGATTTAATCCATAATATTGATTGTATTTCTAAGTGCAATCTCATTTTTTAGTTTGCAAATGCTCTCTCTAAAGTATTTTATATATGGTTTAATCTAATATTAGTTAAGGAGTTTGATTATGACTGATGAAGGTAAAAAGCAAATTGTCATCAAGGGTGCACGTGAGCACAACCTGCAGGATATCGATGTAAGTGTTCCCCGTGATGAGTTCATTGTGATTACAGGGCTAAGTGGATCCGGAAAGTCTTCGCTGGCTTTTGATACAATCTATGCTGAAGGACAGCGCAGATATGTGGAGTCATTGTCTGCCTATGCAAGGCAGTTTCTTGGCCAGATGAAAAAGCCTGAAATGGAATCAATTGAAGGGCTGTCTCCGGCAATTTCAATCGACCAGAAGACAACAAGGGAAAATCCAAGGTCAACTGTAGGCACAATCACTGAAATTTACGATTATCTAAGATTATTGTTTGCAAGGATAGGCATTCCTCATTGTCCGAACTGTGGAAAGGAAATTTCACAGCAGACCATAGGCCAGATTGGCGATTCAATCATTGAGGAAGGCGAAGGTGTAAAAATCCACATACTGTCTCCGGTTGTCCGAGACAAGAAGGGTCAGTTCAAGGATGTCCTTGATGATTTGAGAAACAAGGGTTTTGTAAGGGTCCGCGTAGACGGTGAAGTCAGGGACCTGGATGAGGACATCGAGCTTGCAAAGACATACAGGCACAACATTGATGTCGTCGTCGACAGGCTTAAAATCAGAAAGGACGTTGACTTCAAAAGGAGGCTCGTAGATTCATTAGAAACTGCAGCTGAATTCACTGACGGTCTGATTACTGTTTTATTCGACAATGGTGAAGAGAAATATGAGAAAAAGTACTCCGAGCACTTTGCCTGTGTTGACTGTGGAATAAACTTCGAGGAGCTCACCCCAAGGATGTTCTCCTTCAACGCACCGCAGGGGGCATGTCCTGAATGTAATGGTATAGGCTCAAAGATGGAAATCGATCCTGACCTGATTGTTCCCGACAAGACATTGACGTTGAATGAGGGGGCCATTGCGCCATGGTCAAAATCATCCAAAAGGGAAAACTACTATTATCAGATGCTTGAGGCGGTTTCAAACCACTTCAACTTCAGCATGGACATTCCCTTCAATGAGCTGGACAGCGAATATCAGAATACCATTCTCTACGGCTGCAAGGACAAGATTCCGTTCACATTCAAAAGGAGGAACAAGTCCTACATGGTAAACCGCAAATTCGAGGGAGTTATTCCAAGGATGGAGAGGCTTTACTTCGAAACCAAATCAAACTATTCAAGAAAATACATTTCCAAATTCATGAGCGACAGGAAATGCCACGTCTGTGATGGAAAAAGATTGAGGCCTGAAGTGTTGGCTGTCACTGTTGGCGGTAAGTCAATCATTGATGTCTGTGATCTGGCAATCAAGGATTCCTATCAGTTCTTCCAGGATCTGGAGCTTACCGATAGGGAGATGTTCATCGCAAGGGAGGTCCTCAAGGAAATCAAGGAGAGACTGAGCTTTTTGGTTGAGGTTGGTCTTGATTATCTGTCTATGTCAAGGTCTTCAGGTACCCTGTCAGGCGGTGAGGCACAAAGAATCAGGCTTGCAACCCAAATAGGTTCAGGTTTGGTAGGTGTCTTATACATTTTGGACGAGCCTAGTATTGGGCTCCATCAAAGGGACAATATCAAGCTTATTGAAGCGCTAAAAAGACTTAAGGATTTGGGAAACACTCTTGTTGTAGTCGAGCACGACGAAGAGACAATCCTTTCAGCGGACCATGTGGTGGATATAGGCCCTGGAGCCGGTGAGCATGGAGGCAAAATCGTTGCCCAGGGAACTCCGCAGGACATCATGGAAAATCCCGATTCAATCACAGGCCAATACATTTCAAGGGTCAAAAAGATAGACATTCCCGAAAAGAGGCGTGAAGGCAACGGCAAGTTCATAAAAATCATTGGCGCTGCCCAAAACAACCTGAAGGAAATCGATGTCGAAATCCCCTTGGGACTGTTTACCTGCGTAACCGGCGTCAGCGGTTCGGGCAAAAGCAGTCTGATTAATGAGATTCTCTACAAGGGGGCTCAGGGCAAGCTTTCCAAGAAGTTCATGTTTGCAGGAAAGTACAAGGAAATCGAAGGCCTTGAAAACATTGACAAGGTCATTGCAATCGACCAGAAACCTATCGGAAGGACTCCAAGGTCAAACCCGGCAACATACACTGGAGTGTTCACCGATATCCGTGATCTGTTTGCAAACACTCCTGAATCAAAGGCAAGGGGCTACAAGCCTGGAAGGTTCTCCTTCAACGTCAAGGGCGGAAGGTGTGAGGCATGCACAGGTGACGGAATTGTGCAGATTGAAATGCACTTTTTGGCGGATGTTTATGTTCCATGTGAGGTCTGCGGCGGCAAAAGATATAACGAGGAGACCCTGGACATAAGGTACAAGGGCAAAAACATCTATGAGGTTCTTGAAATGACTGTTGAAGAGGCATTGGAATTCTTTGAAAACATTCCAAAAATCACCAAAAAGCTTCAGACATTGTATGATGTTGGATTGGGCTACATGAAAATCGGCCAGCCTGCAACAACACTGTCCGGAGGTGAAGCCCAAAGGATAAAGCTCGCCAAGGAGCTGTCAAGGACCAGCACAGGCAAGACTTTATACATTTTGGATGAGCCTACTACTGGCCTTCACTTTGCCGATATCAAAAGGCTGCTGGAAGTTCTCGCAAGGCTCACCGATGCGGGCAATTCCGTTGTCGTCATTGAGCATAACCTTGATGTCATCAAGACTGCCGACTACATCATCGACCTCGGTCCTGATGGCGGCGACGGTGGTGGAGAGGTAATTGCAACCGGAACTCCTGAAGAGGTTGCCGAGTCCGGAACCTACACCGGCGAGTTCCTGGAAAGAATGCTCAATGAGAACATCACTCCGTATGCAAAGGAATTGGTGGAAGATATAGGAAAATAGGTTTTTCCTGTATTTTATTGTTTTTTTCATTCTAATTTTTAATTTTATATTCAATCTTTTTTTATTTTTATTTAACATTTGTTATTAAAAATTATTTTTCTAAGAATTATTTAAACAAATTTAAATAATATATTGAATAAAACATTAATCAACCTATTAATGGAAAACTTTAAATAATTGTTTAAAGCCTATTAGTAGTACAATTATTATTCAGGTGATAATAATGAGAGAGTTATATGAGAAAATGATTGACGAGTCAATGGCTGCCCAAAAGGCAGACGTTGCTGTTATATCAGAAAATAGGTACAATGACTTTAAAATCACTGATGCTAAGCCTTATGCTGATGCTGTTTCTGGTATGAAAGCTATTGATGGCCAAGCGGAATCAGTAATCAACCTGCACAAGGAATCTGTTAAAAACCACTATGAAATCTTGTCTTCAATTACAGACACATTGAAATGTGAAGACGACCCATTCATTGAACACTTCCAGACCCCTCCTATTCTGGAGATCTTATGTGAGGAAGACGGCGACTTTGCAGACAGCGTTGACAAATTCATACAGAAAATAGCTGATTCAGAAGCGTTGATTGCTAAGGAATCCATTAGAAGATATGGCGGATTTTATGGACCGACATGTGTGGTTGACTTTGCATTGATGCCTGGAAGTACCAGTAATGTTGTAAATCAGTTATTGCTTGATATGGACATTCCAGTCCTTCACAAACAGGCAATCCTCTCAGCAAAATCCTGGGGTATGAACACTTCATATGGTATTGGCGATGCATTTGCCAATGCAATTGAAGACGGTTTCACTGCAGCACAAGCAACTGAAAAGGAAATTGAAACCCTGCAAATGATTTACAGGACTCCTATTGAAGGGCAAGGTGTTTTGATGGATGAAGCAGACCACTCCTCCTTTGATGTAAGGGACTACATGAACAAATATAAAAAGGCAATGACTCCTGTCGTAAAGGCTGCAATGGATGATGGAGTACATTACGGAAACATCGTGACCGTGCCTGCTTACTGTGTTGGGGATATCGGACACCACATAGGCCAATCCACCTACAACATGTGTAAGGATGATGTGACAATGGCAATCATTCAGGCTACTGCCGGCGTTATTGAAAACTCCCTAAGAAACAACCTTGACAAGTTCAAAACTCCATTTGACGTATTGAAACTTTCAACAGGTGCATCTGCATGTGCAACCGAGTTCCTGTTGGAGCTTGACGGATTCACTGCTCCTATGGTTGTTGACATGTTGAACAAAAGGTTCCACAACTATGTGCAGCAATATCCAAAAAGGGGTGCAGCCGCCGAACTGCACAACTGTGACTTCATGGACATGATTTACAGAGGATTCAATGCGATGAGCAATGCAAGAAAGATGAGGTCTTCCGCAGGATTCGAAATTATTCCTAGAATCAAGGGTATGGAAGTCGACTTCACCACCATTCTCGAAAACGAAGTCCTGATGAATCCGCAGAGATACACTTATCCTGCATGTGCAATAACTGTCAGATTCTCATCCCTCATGAGATTGGCAGATTATCCATGTCTTTTAACTTCAGAACCTATTACAGCAACAATGATGACGAACATTATAGCACTTGACAAAGAAACTCCAGGTTCACCGGTAAGAGGCTGTAAACAATGTGCTTCAGCATGTCTGGCTGACAACAAACACGAATACTGTCAATGGAGAGAAGCTGTATAGGTGGGATAAATGACTTGCAACATAAGAAAGAAATTTTTTGCAGAACTTTTGGGAACGTTCTTCCTGGTGTTCTTCGGTACCGGTGCGGCTGTCGTGACACTTCTGATTTCTGAAAGCATCACTCCTGGCGCTGCCGGAATCGGACTTTTGGGCGGACTTGGTGACTGGATTGCCATAGCTTTGGCATTTGGTCTAACTGTAATGATATGCATTTATGTATTTGGTAAGATATCAGGCGCACACTTGAATCCTGCTGTAACCATTGGACTACTTGTCACCAAAAACATCGATTTAACGGACAGTATCTGCTATATAATTGCACAGGTAATTGGTGCATGTTTGGGAAGCCTTTGTCTTTTCCTGTGCCTTGGAGATCCTGCAGTTGCAGTCGGAGGCCTTGGTGCAACAGCACCTGGACTCGGTGTAGGCTACTATCAGGCAATGTTTGCGGAATTCTTGGGAACATTCTTCCTGATGATGGTTGTAATGGGTGTAGCGGTCGACAAAAAGGCAGAACCTGGATTTGCCGGAATATCAATCGGTATGACAGTGGCTGCAGTAATCGTGGTTCTGGGAGCATTCACCGGGGCTTCAATCAACCCTGCACGTACATTCGGCCCATACCTGATGGACATGATATTGGGAGGCCAAAACCTCTGGGGATTCTTCCCAATATATCTGGTGGGACCGATTCTCGGTGCAATCTGTGCAGCCTTTGCATACGCATACCTTGCAAAGGGCAGCGGAGTCTGTGAACTTCCACAACCTTTCAATGATGAATAATTCATTTTGAATTATTCAAATTTTTTCTTTTTTTTAGATGGCTTGTTTTGGTTTCTTCCTCATTCGATGGCTTTTTTTAAGATTTTTTACGAGTTAAAACAATAATGCTATGGGCTTGTTTTTTTACATTCTTACATCAATATTGCTTTAAATTAATATCAAAGTATTTATACTAGGTTAATTAAAATAATTAATTGTAAAAATTTGTTGTTTTGAATTTTAGTTAAAATTAATGGAGATAAATATTATGATTTTAAAAGATATTGAGCCGATTCCGCAAGCCATGGACAAGTCATTCAGATTCACGGGAGACCAGTGGGCAAGCGATTTTCACTTAAATTTGGAACTGCCCGGAATTTTCAAGGAACTGCTTCAAAACGATACTGTGGTGAATCCCAAAATAGGAATACGGATGGACCTACTTGAATTGGCAGAGCTTGAGGGTGGAATTGAAATTCTGATTAATATTGAACACCAATCCACAAGATTGGATACCATCAAAATCAGGATAATCGATGACTATAAGAACTATTCAAAGTGCAAGCACAAGCTTCCGTTATTGTCTGTCATTGTAAGTCCTTTTCCAAAGGAAGAACATGAAACTGAATATCGTGCAACTGAATCCGATGTCCTCCAACCGGTATTCATCACAATTGACGATAAGGAAATTAGAAAAAGGTTAAATATTCTAAAAGACAATTGTAAAAACAGGGAAATAGAAAATCACATTATTTTGAACATTGCCATAATTTCCATATTTGTACTGGAGAATGAATATGAAATTCTTAAGGAGTTATGTCTGATTCTTGCACAGTCAGAAGGAATCAAAGGCAAAATCAGAAGTGACATGGTTAAAGTTCTTGAAGAAATGATTAAATATAAATTATATGGTAATGAAGAGCAAGTTATGGAGCTGTTAGGAATGTTGGAAGAAGATAGGCAAACCGCAAAAAGAGGCATGAGAATTTGGTATGAGGAGGAGTTCGCACAAATTGAAGCTGAACATAAAAAAGAACTCAGCATCAAAGAGGCACAGTACAAAAAAGAGTTGGCTGAAAAGGACGAGTCCCATGCTATTGAGTTGGCAGAGAAGGATGAAAAGATTGCCGAGTTGAATACTCTGCTCAAAACGAATGGTATTAGCTGAATATCAGTTCAAAACTAACTTTCATGGCATTCGATGAGAATAATTCATTTTGAATTATTCAAATTTTTTTCTTTTTTTGGATAACCTATTTAACAAATTAAAACCAATATTAATTTAGGTGATATATTGAGTTTTGATATTAAGGAAGCTTTCTTTATTTTTATTCGTGGAGTCCTCATGGGCTCGGCAGACATTGTTCCGGGAGTTTCAGGCGGAACTATAGCATTGATTACTGGAATCTATGCCCATTTGGTAGAGGCAATAAGCAACATCAAGTTCGGATTCATAAAGCCATTGTTTAAAGCCGATTTCAGGGGATTCTGGAATCAGATGCTTGAAGAAATTGACTTCAAGTTCTTCATACCTTTGGTATTGGGTATCGGCATTGCATTCCTGACTCTGGCAAAGGTAGTTACCTACTGCATGGATGTTTATACCGCACTGACATATTCTTTCTTCCTGGGTTTGATTATAGCTTCAGCAGTGATACTCTTTAGAAAACTCAATGAAATAAACTTGAAAAATATTGTGTTTGCCATAATCGGTGCCATTCTGACATTCATATTCGTCAGCCTGAATCCGATAGCAGCAAACCATTCGTTGATTGTAATATTCATTTCGGGAATGATTGCAATCTGCGCCATGATTCTTCCGGGAATCTCAGGATCGTTCCTGCTTCTTCTTTTGGGACAGTACAAGTACATGCTGAATGCGCTTCACCAGCTTCACTTCACTGAGATAATCGTTTTTGTCATCGGTGCCCTGATTGGAATACTCGGTTTTTCAAGGATACTCAATTATCTGCTCAAAAACCATGAGGAGATAACAATGGCATTTCTCATTGGTGTAATGCTTGGATCTCTGAAGGTTCCGGCAGGCGAAATCATAAGCTCAGTCAGCGTCAACATGTCAGGACTTCTGCCATGTGTAATTGTTGCGATAATCGCATTTGCAATAATAATATTTTTGGAAACCAGATTCGATTACATTGAATGATTCGAATCTTTCCTAATCATGCCTTCACCATTCCATTATTCATTTTTTTCCAAATTTCAAAATAATTTAAGCAGATGATTTCATCTGATGGATTTCCTATTTTTTTAAAATTTATTAACAATTAAAAATATAATATTATTTAATGCTGGTTTTAAAGAAAGTAAAAAAACAGTGGAGACTGTATCCGATAGGCTC
>CACWUH010000010.1 GCA_902764015.1 uncultured Methanobrevibacter sp.
TAAGGAGGTGTATCAATGTCAAAGGGAACTCCATCAATGGGTAAAAAGAATAAAAAGACCCATATCAGATGTAGAAGATGTGGTAAAAACACTTACCATATACGTAAAAAAGTCTGTGCTTCTTGCGGATTCGGTAAATCCAGCAAATTAAGGAGATACAGCTGGCAAAACAAGAAACCAACCACCAGACAAAGACTGGTATAAGTTGGTTAAACTTTCGAAGATTATTTCAATAATCTTCTTCAAACTACTTTTTTTAATCACTCGCTTAAATCATAACTTTTTTTAGATAACTTTATTAACTATTTTTGATTAATTTAGTTTCAAGCATAACGAAACATTTTTTAGGAGGTCAACAGATGGTTGATTTGAATGATATTGCTCGTGAACAGGACGTTAATTTGGAAAACTGCGTAGTTTTTGTAAGGGGAAACGATGATATTCTGGCTGTCGACATTTCCAATGCTGGAATCAGGCAGCGAAGTGACGGTACAATGGGGTTTACTTTTTCCATAGCTCCAAAACAGGCATTGGCGCTTGAGGAATATTTCAATAAGTTTGCAACAGGCGAAAAATTCTATTTCGATATTTCTCAGACTGGCTATAGGCCAGTTTATTATAGAGGTTTGTCTCCAATGACTAAGGAAGTCAGCAAGGAATATGAACCGAAGTTCAATATCACATTATTCGCCCAAAAGGCTATTGTCGAACCTGAAGATTCATATTTCACACCGACATGCGACTGCTGTGAGTTCTGCCATATAGACTGATTGAAAATTAGGTTAGATGGAAACTTTCAGAGTTCTCCATCTAATGCATCCCATAAGTCAACCGCCCATCCTTGCTTGCCATCGATAACCATGTCCAGCAATCTTACTTTTCCGTCCCTAAAGCGGAATAGCCTGTAGTCCAGTTGGGGTTTTTTGGCGCTGCCTTCTTTGTTGCAGTCAAGATAAATTCCTTCACTGTATTCTTCTTCGAAGTTTCCTGCCTGTACAAAGTCTCCAACTAGTGAATAGCCGTTTTTTACACTTTTATCCAATTGTTCTACAGTCTTCAGCCATCCGCCTTGCGCTCTGAATTTTATATCCGGATCGATTCTTGTTATCTCTTCTTGCCAATTAATTATCATGTTACCAAATCCTTTTTGATTTAAATTTGGTTTAGGTAATATAAATGGGAAGTGCGAGAGAGCATTTGAAAAGTAATGTTTATAACGATAGTTATATATACTTATATATAAGTTCAGTCACATATAATAGTATTATTAAATATTACGTCTGGGCTTTAAATGAATTTGTTTGAAAAATTTAATATCGAAACTGATAATGAACATTTATATGAAATTGCATTCACACATGCCTCATATGCAACTATTCATGATTTGGATTACAACTATGAAAGATTGGAGTTTCTGGGGGATTCCGTTTTGAGTTTAATCGTGTCAGAATATTTGTTCAAAAAATACCCTCATTATGAGGAGGGGGAGCTGACCAAAAAGAGATCAAACTATGTCTGTCAGAATGCATTGATCTATTACTCTCAAAAGTTAAAGCTGAAGGATTACCTTCGCGTTGCAGCTGAAGAGTCAAATCTGACAAAGAATGAGGTGATATCCATCACTGCAGATATTTTTGAATCATTTTTGGGAGCAATCTTTATAGATAAGGGCATTGAGTTTGCAAAGCAATTCGTTTCCCAGTGGATTTTTAAATATATTGACCAGGAAAGGGTTTTCTTTGAAGATTATAAATCTGCCATGAAGGAATATGGCGATGCTGAAGAAGTGACCATTGAGTATAAGATATTAAAGGAATATGGCGTTCCCCATGATAAGACATTCATCATGGCCTGTCTTGTTGACGGCCAGGAAATGGGTGTTGGAAGAGGCAAGAATAAAAAAGAGGCTGAACAGTCAGCTGCAAAAGGCGCAATGCGTAAATTAAGGCTAGGGAGAAGTTAAATGAACAAGGAATCTGTTGGTATTGTTGAGACAAAATATCTTCAAATCGAAGAACCGATTGATTTGGACAGCGGAGAAGTCCTAGAGGAAGTTACCGTAGCCTATGAAACCTACGGAGAACTTAACAAGGAAAAATCCAATGCCATTCTAATCTGCCATGCCCTGACAGGCGATGCCCATGCTGCCGGATGGCATGAAGGGGCTGAAAAGCCTGGCTGGTGGGAAATCGTAATCGGTCCCGGCAAGGCCCTGGACACTGAAAAATACTTCATAATCTGTTCAAATGTGTTGGGTGGATGTAAGGGAACAACCGGTCCCAGCTCAACCAATCCGAAAACCGGCAAGGAATACGGTTTGGATTTTCCTGTAATCACCATTGCTGACATGGTCAAGGTTCAAAAGAAGCTTGTCGACTCATTTGAAATTGACCAATTGGTCGCCATCATCGGCGGTTCAATGGGAGGAATGCAGGTTCTTGAATGGATGGTGTCATATCCTACAATGATGAAAAAGGCAATTCCGATAGCTACAGCTGCAATGTCGTCTCCACAGCAGATTGCATTCAATGCGGTGGGTCGCCAATCAATATTTTCCGATCCGCACTGGAAAGGCGGAAACTACTATGAATCCGGTGTGATTCCAAGAAACGGATTGTCATTGGCACGCATGATTGCCCACATAACATATCTGAGCGATGAATCAATGGACATTAAATTCGGACGTGGCCTTCAGGATAAGGATGAAATCAGCTATGACTTTTCAGTGGATTTCCAGGTTGAAAGCTATCTGAAACATCAGGGCGAAACCTTTGTTAAGCGATTTGATGCAAACAGCTACCTCTACATTACAAAGGCCGTTGACCTGTTTGACCTGTCAATAAATGATTCACTTATTGATGGATTTAAGGATGTTGAAGCGAAGGTGCAGGTGCTTTCCGTCGATTCAGATTGGCTATATCCTACAGAGCAAAGCACAGACATTGTAACGGCTCTGAATGCCAATAATGTTGACGTGTCATTTTCTGAAATAAAATCCAACTATGGACACGATGCATTCCTGCTTGAAAAAGGGCAATTGAATTACCTTTTTGCAAATTTCCTCTCGGAAAGCGTTGTCGAAGACCTGATGATGGAAAACATTGCGACAATCAAGGCAAATGCCGATGTTGTTGAAGCGGCTAAACTCATGCTTGATAAACATGTAACTCATATTCCGGTTGTCACTGATGAAAACAAATTGATTGGCATCGTTACAAGTTGGGATTTGTCCAAATCCATCGCTACCAATTCAAATCATCTGACAGATATCATGACGACAACTGTCAAATATTGTAATGCCGGCGATACGATAGAGGAAATAGCTCGTCAGATGCGCAAGTTTGATATATCCTGTCTTCCAGTTGTCGATGAAGATATGGTCGTTTTAGGCTTGATTACAACAGACCAAATCAGTAATTTGCTCAGCTAAATTACACTTTTTTTTAATTTTTTGGGGAGATACTATTTCAAGGACTGCTAAATTCATTGAGGGTGCTAAAAAGGCCATTCCAATCACGTTAGGATATGTTCCGATGGGCATTGGATATGCCGCAATTGCAATAAAGGCTGGGATGAGTCCTCTTGAGACAATCTCAATGTCATTTCTGGTATATGCCGGTGCGGGCCAGATCATTGCGGCATCGATGGTATTGAGCGGTGCAACCGCAATGGCAATAATACTGACCAATTTTGTAGTCAACTTGAGGTATTTTGTGATGTCCACATGCGTCCTGAACCAGGTGGAAGATTCGAATGTGGGCTTGAATATTCTTGCGGCACATGTGACGGTCGACGAGTCGTTTGCAATGTTCTCGCTGAGCGAGGATTCGAGCATCTGGGTATATCTTGGAATTGCGATAACCTCATGGCTGAGCTGGTGTCTGGGGGCGGCAATAGGTGTCGTATTGCTGGACATGCTTCCGGTAATCGTTACTAACAGCTTCAACATTTCATTGTATGCACTGTTTGTGGCCATTTTGACTCCTGCAGTCAAGGAAAATAAACAGATTGCATTGCTGGTGCTGATAACTGCAGTCTTAAACATTGTTTTGAGCCAGTTTCTTGGAAACTGGTCTCTGATTGTGTCCACTTTGGTAGGAGCTGCAGTCGGAATGTATATCGTTGATGACGAATATCTGCTTTCGGGTGATGCCTGATGGATTATGTTGCTTTGGTCATTCTGGGCTGTGCAGTCGTGACTTTCATTCCCCGTTTGATTCCGGCACTTTTCATCGATAGGCTGGATTTTCCTCCTAAGGCGGAGAAGTTCTTGAATCTGATTCCATATACTGCCCTTGCGGCCTTGATATGTCCGGGAGTTTTGACGGTTGACAATCAGCTGTGGTATATAGGTCTGATAGGGGCAGTTGTAGCGGCAGGGCTTGCCTGGAAAAAGGTTCCCCTTGGAGCCATTGTGATTTTAACGGTTGTCGTATTGATAACGGTCTATTCGATTGTACCGTTCTTTTAAGGTGTTAATATGAGTGTTAATGTTGATATGTTTTATTTTTTTAATCATAATTTCCAAAATCCAATTTTTGATGCAGTAATGCCAGTTGTAACCCATTTTGGAGGATTCAAGGTATTGGTAGTGGTATTGATTGCAATCATATTGTATGCGCATCTGAAAGATAAGAAAACTCTTAAAAGATTAACCATCTTGGCATTGATTGCATTTTTGTGCTCTGATATTGTCACGGCAATCTTAAAACATATAATTTGTGAACCAAGGCCATTCGTAACCCTGGATAATGTGCATCTGCTTATTGCAGAGGATGACCCCCTTTCATTTCCGTCAGGCCATACCACCTCAACATTTTCTGTTGTGACATTCTTTGTTTTGAACATGAAGGAACTGGCCAAAAGGCATTATAAGCTGATTGACGCCGCCCTGATTATTTTTGCTGTTGTCATTCCATTTTCCAGAATGTATGTCGGCGTGCATTACCCCGGTGATGTCCTGGCAGGTGCCCTTATAGGCATTGCCGGTGCATTGATTGTCAACAAGTATAAAAACAGTATTATAAAACCTTAGTCCCAAGCAGATTTTTTAAACGGGAAAATGGGTTGATATCATATAAGTCTGATTTTTCTGCTTGGAACCGTTTTTTGCAACAAATCTGTTATAGAAATGTTACATATGTTAAAGATGGTTTACCTAATATATAAATATTTCGATTTTAATTTTATCATTTATAAGTCATTAATATCCAATTAAAAAGTTTTTTACCACTAATTATCAATATAAATATTTATTATTAATTTATTATTTTAGTATTATAGAATAAACTTATTTTTAAATTGTTTTAATGAATTTAAAGTTCATATAATTGTTTTATTTATGACCATTAAGTTTATATACTATGTAATCTAACATTAACATAAGTAATTAGTTTTTAACATAATTACTTGAAGTACTTAAATACTTTTTGCAAAAATGACTTAATTTGTGGGAAAACTATGAGAACCATGATTAAATATTTAAGACAGGAGCTCAAAATGAGCCAAAAAGAACTGGGGGATAAAGTTGGCGTAACCCGACAAACCATTAACGCACTTGAAAATGGTCGATATAATCCATCTTTATTTCTTGCTTATGAGATAACCCAGGTCTTTAATAAAATGATGTTTAAAGGAGATCGAGAAAAATACTTTGTTATGGAAGAGATATTCATTTTCGATGACGATTACTATTAGGTGATAAAAATGATTTTAGATATATATAAGGACTCACTGGAATATTCAGCCAAGGACTGGAAGACCTTGGTGAAGCTAGGTGTGATCTGCCTGTTCAGCTTCCTGCTGCTTCCGGCATTTCTCATTACAGGATACAACTACAGAGTTATAAACAATGCTGTACATGGAGTCATCAACGGAAGGGATCCGTTGCCTGGCTTCGATGATTTGGTAAGCATGTTCGTTGACGGAATCAAGTTTGTGGTAGTTCAGATTGCATATCTGCTTGTGCCGGTCATCATCTTTGCTGTATTTTCACTTATTGCATTACAGACAACAGGCGTTGCGGCATCCGCAATAATGATTATCGGATGCATATTGACATTCGTTGCCTTCATCGTTTGTGAGCTTATGATTAATATGGGACTGTGCCACATGGCATACAATGACGGAGCATTCTCAAAGGCATTTGCAATCACAGAAATTAAAGAGGTGATTGATGAAATCGGATGGTTCGAATGCATTGCAACATTCATCGGATTGGTAATAATCACATGTGTGATTTCATTCGTTGTTTCAGCAATAATCGGAATAATCTTTTCAGCATTCGGATTTTCCGGAGCCATGTTAGGCATTGACCCAACAGGAATATTCCTCTTGGGGGCAATCATCAACTCAGCAATCACGCTGTTCATTGTCGGACCTTATCTGAGCATATTCAATTCAAGATCCATCGGACTGCTCTACACTATGCAGATATAAGGTGATTTTATGGCAAGCATAACCGACTGTGTCGTTGAAGGATTGAAATATCCCTTCAATGACATAAAAAAGCTTTTAGGCCTCGGAGTGCTTTTTGCAATCATTAATCTGCTGTCAATGTTCTTCGCAATGAATACATTTGACATGTACAGGGTTGTGATTCATGTGCTGGAAAACACCACTGTCCCCTTATCATCTCTGAACATGTCAATAATACCTAGCGCCAACATATATACCGCTGTCGGCATAACTATTGTGGGATTGATTGTGGGGCTGTTCATATTGGGATACCAATACAACATACTCAGCTTCTCTATTGACAGGAAAGATGATCTGCCTGGATTCGGCGATGTGGTGGATATATTTGTCAAGGGAATCAAGTATTTCATTGTAAGTGTTGCATACAACCTTCCGGCAATGATTGTGATGGCCGCTGCAATGATGTTTCTGGACAACCTGACAGTAATGTCCGTCCTTATGGTGGTTTCATTCGTATTGCTTGTGATTGGCTATTTCCTCCTGGTCATGGCATTGAACAACATGGTTGCGCATGACAGCGTCGGGAAGGCATTCGACTTCAGAGAAATTATTGACAACATCTCCAATCTCGGTTGGGGAAAATACATCGGAACAATCCTTTTCACTGTAATAGTGTTCATGATAATCAACGTTGCTGTAGGCCTTGTATTGAGCCTTTTGGCCGTGGCATTTGCAGCTGTAATCATCAATCAGGCATTTGCAGTTTCAATATTCATAGGTGTTATTGAGGCATTGTTCGTATCCTCCTATTGCGCCGTATTCTTCAACAGGGTCTGCGGTTCAATATACAGGGAATCAATCAAATAGCAGGAATGCTTTCAGCATTCCATTAACTTTTTTTAAGCAATTTTTAAGGGAGATTAAATATGGTAGACTATGTTATCGAAACAAGGAATCTGTCAAAAATATATTCTAAAACCAGTGTCGTGGATTCAATCGACATGCATGTTGAGAAGGGAAAGATCTATGGTCTTTTAGGCAAGAACGGAGCCGGAAAGACCACGACCATGTGCATGCTTTTGAATCTCACATATCCAAGCGATGGTGAAATATACCTTTTCGGAAAGGATCCTAAAAGGCATCCGATGGAAATCTATCCGAAAATCGGCTCCATCATCGAGACTCCGGGCTTTTACGAAAACCTGACCGCATATGAGAATCTGAAAATCCTTGCAAAGATGAGGGGAGATTTCAATCCCCATAGGATCAATTCGGTTCTTGAATTGGTCAATCTGAGTGATGTCAAATCAAAGAAATTCAAGGATTTCTCATTGGGCATGAAACAGCGTTTAGGGATAGCCGCCGCCATCATGCATAATCCTGAACTGCTGATTCTGGACGAGCCTATAAACGGGCTCGACCCATTTGGAATAAAGGAAATCCGGGAACTGCTTAAACGGTTATCCCATGAGTTTGGAATAACGATTCTTATCTCCTCACATATCCTGAGCGAAATAGAAAACATCGCCGATGTCATAGGATTCATGGACAGTGGCGTTCTGATTGAGGAGATTTCAAAAGAAGATCTTTTAAACAGGCTGGACAAGTTCGTCGAGTTTGAGGTATCCGACATCGATTTGGCCATTGGGATTCTTGAAACGTTGGAACTTAAAGATAAGAGGGATTTCACGTCCAGTGGTGGGACAATTCGTCTCTATTCCCATCTGGAGCTGAGGGACAAGTTCAATGCATTGTTCGTCAAGGCCGGAATCGATGTCAAAAAGGTGAATCTGTGCGAGGAAAACCTGGAGGAATTCTTCACAAGATTCGTTTCAAATAACTGAGGTGATATGATGTTAACTTTCATAGAAATGGAATTTCTAAAGCTTAAAAGGTCAAACATTTTCATGCTGAGCCTTTTTGGGGCAATTCTGCCTCCCCTTTTGATGTTCATTGCAGTTTTTGCGTTCGATGAGGGACATACTTTCGATTTGCTGTTTAAAAATGTGAACATGTACATGTCTGCGCTCTTTGCGGTCATGCTTTTTGCAATAATGATTTCATACCTCTTCGGAAGGGAATACAACGAGCATACCTTAAAAACAATGCTCACCATTCCTGTTTCAAGGGGAAAATTTCTGTTGAGCAAGTATGTCATGTTTCTTGTATGGATTGTGATTCTGACAGTGGTAACGAGCCTTTCAACACTTGCATTTGGCTTCATTGCAGGCCTTGACGGGTTCAGCTTAAGATTGTTCATCGAAAGCTTTGCCCGGCTTCTTCTTGCAAACGTGCTTCTGTTCATGACATTCTCGCCGTTCGTCTTCATCTCCTTGCTGATAACAAATATGGTTCCGGCGATGGTCGGCGGAGCAGGCTTGGCATTGGTGAACATGCTGATTTACGGCCAGACTTGGGCGCCGTATGTTCCTTGGGTGTGCCCATATCTGATAGCCTCCGGTGAGATAGCGCAGTACAGCACAAGCATTGCAGTTTCCTACGGTGTCATTCTGACCACTTTCGCAATCGGGCTTGCAATATCATATATCTACTTTACAAGGACTGATGTTTCGCTTTAGGTTTAGTTTTCAAATGCTCTCTCTAAGTGTTTAAATATCAGTATGCTAAAAATAATAACTGGAAGTGTAAATTATGAATTACGAAAATCAAAAATTTTGCCAGTCATGTGCAATGCCAATGACTGATGAACTGTTTGGAACCAATGCAGACGGATCAAAAAACGAAGATTACTGCATGTACTGCTTCAAGGATGGTGAATTCACTTCAGACATGTCAATGGAGGAAATGATGAATTTCTGCATTGACAAGATGTGTGAAGTCCATCCTGACATGGACAAGGCGGAAGCAAGCGCCATGATGAAAGAAGTATTTCCAAAACTTAAAAGATGGGTGGACTAATCGGCTCACTTTTTTTCTTTTTCTTTTTTAACTATAAGTATTATTAAGTTCATACCTTATACCATGTGTTCAATAGTAGGTTTGCAGGGCAAGGTTAAAGCTGAAGATATCATTAGAATGTTGAAGGCCTCCAAGGATAGGGGTCCGGATTCATCAGGCGTTTTTTTGGATGAGATTCACACCAACATTGATTTGGATGAATTCGAAGACGATGGTATCTATCCGATAGCATTTGGCCATAATCTGCTTTCAATCTATGATTCGAATGACAGGATTTCCGAACCACAGCCCGTGAGCAACGAAAACCTCACTCTGGTTTTCAATGGTGAAATCTACAATTTCAAGACAATCAAGAACCTGCTTTCAAGAGTAGGAGTCCAAAAGGAGATTCTATCCGATGCAGAGGCGCTTTTATACCTGATTGACTGCTACAACAAGGACGACCTTGTCAAGGCCATCCAGATGGCTACCAGGCTGATTGACGGGGACTATGCATTTGCCGTATGGGACGGAGAGAACCTTGCAATAGCGCGAGATCCTTTAGGTGTCAAACCCCTATTTTATGCGCAAAATGATGATTTGAAAGGATTTGCATCTTCAAAGCAGTCGCTGATGATGGCAGGATTTGATGAGATTGAAACCCTAAAGCCGGAACATATCCTCTTCAACTGGAACGATATTGCCCCCACACAGGCGATATATGAAAAGGTAAAGGAAGGCGACGTATCCAAGATAGACAAGATGCTGAAACTGAGTGTCGTCAAAAGGGTTGACGGATTGCGAGAGCTCGGCGTAATATTTTCAGGGGGTCTTGACAGCTCATATCTCGCACTGCTTTTAAAGGAGATTTCTGAAAACATTCCATTGAAAATCACCCTTTATGCGGTTGGCGCTGAAGGCTCAAAGGATGTCGAGGCAGCAATATATGCATCTAAATTCCTGAATCTCGATTTGAAGATTTGTGAAGTCACAGAGGAGCTGATTAGGGAAGCCCTTCCGAGTGTTGTCAAGGCCATAGGCGACGACAACCTGATGAAGGTGGGAGTTGGTCTCACCACATACTTTGCAACCAGAATGGTGGCGGAGGACGGGCTGAAAGTGGCGATTTCGGGACAGGGTGCCGATGAGTTATTTGGCGGATACAAGCGCTATCTGGAAAGCTTTGTGAATGAAACGCTCAATTATGACCTGAGGGTGGACATGTCAAACATGTATCATGTCAATCTGGAAAGGGATGATGCATGCTCAATGCTCAACGGCGTCGAGTTGAGACTGCCGTTTTTGGACAAGAATCTGGTGGAATTGGTATTGAACATTCCCGACAACAAAAAGATTGTATCGATGCATGACGACATGAGAAAAAGTATTTTGCGAAAACTGGCCTTTGAAGAGGGCCTTGACTATGAAATAGCTTATAGGCCCAAAAAGGCGGCCCAATACGGAACAGGCATCGACAAGATATTGAGAAAAAGAATCATCAAGGATACCGATATCTCCCAATATCTGTAATTAATTTTCTTTTTTACTAATTTTTTGTATTATTCACTGTTTTTTCTTTAAGTTTATTAATGTCAAAAGACATAATAAATATATTATTAATTAATATAGGAGTTTATAGTATGACAATCGAAAAAGATGCAGAGGATATTATAGAGAAATTTTCAAAAATATTGGAAGACATTCCTGATTCAGACGAAACCTGGTACATTACCGACAATCTGAATCTGACACGTGAAGACGAGTCTCACGAAAAGAATCCTGAAAAGATATTAAGGAATGCCAACATAGATAAGGACGGCAATCTCATTGTTAAGAGAGCTGATTGGACAAATTAAGAGTGATTCATATGAGAATAGACTTGGTTCTAGAACTTTTGGATTCTCCAGGACAGCTTGTTAAGGCATTGGAGCCAATAAGCATCTTCGGTGCTAATCTGGTGACAGTTGTCCACAAAAGGGATTATAAGAATGAAAAGGGAAGGGTTCCGGTTCAGCTGACTTTGGAAGGCGAACACGAAGACCTTAAGAAGGTTGTTGACAGGTTTGAGGAATTGGGATTCTCAATCATTGAATTGGATGGTGTCGTCAGAAAGGAAACAGTCACCACAATATTCTACGGACACATCGTGGACCAGGACTTGAGGGACACCATGGACAGGATCAACGAATTGGATGGTGTTGTGATTGTTGCATTCGATATCAAGCTAAATGGTGAGAAGGAATCCACTGCGCTGATTAATATCGAAGTGGATGTCGGCAAGAAGCAAACAGTGTTCGCAAGAATTGCAGAAATTGCAGAAGAGAAAGGATTACTAGTGATTAATGAAGTTTAAGTGATTATTATGGATGAATGTAAAGTCATTATCATGGGATTTGGTTCAGTTGGCCAGGGTGTAGCCAATGCCCTTTCCATGAAGAAGGATTTAATTAAGGATAAGACTGGTGTTGCAGTAAAGGTAGTTGCAGCAGCAGATTCATCTTCATCTGCAATCTCACAGGATGGTTTGGATGAAGAATTACTTGTAAAAACTAAAAATGAGAATGGAAAACTGTCCGCATATCCTGAATTCGGGTCTGATGTAAGCGGCGCAGATGTTTTGGATGCTGTTGAATACGATTGTCTTATCGAAGCAACTCCTACAAATATCGTTGATGCAGAACCTGCGCTTTCACTAACCCTAAAGGCGTTTGAACAGGGAAAGGATGTAGTCACCTCAAACAAGGGGCATCTGGCCTTGAAATTCAAGGAAGTCGTTGGCGCTGCCGAAGAGGCTGGCGTTGAATTCAAATATGAGGCCAGCGTTGGTGGATCCATGCCTATCATCAATTTCACAAAGGACACTCTCGCATCATGTGAGATAAAGTCAATCAAGGGTATCCTGAATGGTACCACAAATTATATACTGTCAAGAATGACATCAGAGGGTTCGGAGTATGAAGTCATCCTGCAGGAATCGCAGGAACTGGGCATTGCGGAAACCGACCCGACCCAGGATGTGGAAGGTATCGATGCGGCCTGTAAAACAGTCATTTTGGCAAATTCCCTTTTGGGAATCGATGCCACCTACAGCGATGTCAAGGTTGAGGGCATTTCAAACATCAACTCCCAGGCTATTGAGCTTGCCAAGAAGGACGACTATCTGATAAAGCTGATAGCTGAAGTGTCCCCTGACAATCTGCAGGTATCTCCTCGTTTGGTCAAGAGGGGAAGTTCCTATGATGTAAGCGGAACCCTGAACATGGCTACAATCCAAACCGATTTGGCCGATGAGGTATCCGTGATTGGGCTTGGAGCGGGTTCTCTTGAAACCGCTTCTGCGATGTTGACTGATTTGATTAGTATTTTGAAAAACAAATACTAATTCCTTATTCTTTTTTTGATAACATGAAATACGTAATATTTATTCCAGACGGTTCCAGTGACTACCCTGTAGACGAGCTGGACGGCAAAACACCACTGATGGTGGCAAACACTCCAAACATTGACAAATTAGCTAAAAACGGATTTGGGGGCTTTACGAATAACGTTCCAGAACAGTACACTCCGGGCTCTGATGTTGCAAACATGAGCATCTTCGGATACCATCCCGCTGATTATTATACCGGCCGTGGACCTTTGGAGGCCGGAAGCGAAGGCATTCCGACAACGCCGAAGGATGTGATATTCAGATGCAATACCATATTCAGCGAAAAGGATGAAATGGATGACTTCAATGCAGGCCACATTTCAACCGAGGAAGCTGATGAGCTGATGAAGGGCCTCAATGAATACTTCACAGAGAAGTACCCTGACTTCAAGGGCAAGTTCTACACCGGCGTAAGCTACAGGCATCTGTTCATATACTCATGCGACAGCATTGAGGATGCAGAGATATTATCCAGCATACAGACAATCCCTCCGCATGACATGGTAGGTGAAAAACTGGTGGATAATTTATTCGGCGAATGCGAACTGGCCGAGGAGATCCAGCAGATAATGTTTGAATCAAGGGAATATCTGAAGGATGCTGAAGTCAACCAAAAAAGGGAAATCCCTGCCAATATGGTGTGGCTATGGGGACAGGGTGTAACTCCAAGCCTTCCAAACTTTGAGGAAACATACGGTATCACAGCTTCTGTAATAACCGGCGTTGACTTGCTTAAAGGAATCGGCAACTTTGCAGGGATGAACATTGTCGATGTGCCTGGAGCCACAGGATACTTTGACACCGACTATAAACAAAAAGGTGAATACGGAATTGAAGCCTTAAAGGAAACTGATTTATTGTTGATTCATATTGAGGCTCCAGATGAGGCAGGACATGCTCAAAACACTCCTGAAAAGGTCAAGGCCATAGAAAGAATCGATGAATTCATTGTCGGACCAATCATTGAAAGCCTGGAAGGGGAACCTTACAGGGGAGCCATACTGCCGGACCATCCAACACCGATAAGCGTCGGAACCCACACTCGCGATAATGTGCCTATTATAATATTTGATTCAGAGCGTGAAGGCGACGAATGCGAATCATTTGATGAAGAGGGTGTCAAAAAAGGCTCTCTTGAATTCAGGAAAGGGCACTTTTTGGTTCAAAGATTGATTGATGGAGATTATTAAAATGAAAGTAATACTGGTAAACGGAAGCCCCAACAAGCAGGGCTGCACCTACACTGCCTTAAGCGAAGTGGCTAATACACTGCAGAAATATGATATAGAAACCGAAATCTTCTGGATTAAGACAAAGCCGATAATAGGCTGCATCGCCTGCGGAAAATGCTCTGATTTGGGCAAGTGCACATTCGACAATGATGTCGTCAATGAATTTGTCGAAAAGGCATATGATGCTGATGCGTTCGTGTTTGGCTCACCGGTCTATTATGCAGGCGCAAATGGATCCATGACATCATTTTTGGACAGGGCATTTTATTCAAACTCCCACGGCTGCGGAGGGGATGCATTTAAGCACAAGCCTGGAGCGGTGGTATGCTCAGCAAGGCGTGCAGGAACAACGGCAACCTATGACCAGCTAATCAAATACTTGGGAATCAGCCAGATGCCTATCGTCTCATCATTCTACTGGAATATGGTCCATGGAAACACTCCTGAAGAGGTAATGCAGGATGAGGAAGGATTGGGCACCATGAGGCAGCTTGCCCATAACATGGCATTCATGCTGAAATGCCTTGAAGCGGGTGAGGAAAAAGGTTTGACAATAACCGAAGAAGCCAAGCCTCGTACAAACTTTATAAGATAATTCATGAACATTTTCAAAACTCCCGAAGGCTATCTATATTCAAACAAGGCATTGCTTGCCTTGTTCATTCCGCTTCTGATAGAATATGGTCTGGAATTCTTCATGGGATTTGCCGATTCGGTAATGGTGGCATCACTCGGTGAGGTCGCAATTTCGGGAGTTTCATTGGTTGACTTTCTAGTTCAACTTCTTATTTTTTCATTTTCAGCCCTTGGAACGGGTGGAGCGGTTGTTGCCGGACAATACTTGGGCAACAATCAGATTAAAAAGGCCCGGGATTCCGCAACCCAGCTTGTCTGGTTTTCTACCATCTTATCCGCAATCCTGATGCTTGTGGTTATTGTCTTAAGGCATTTTCTTATAGGATTGCTTTTCGGTCAGATTGAATCCGATGTCTGGGCGATAGCCGAGATGTATCTCTATTTCATGGCCTTGTCAATCCCATTTTTAGCTATTTATAACGCTGGAGCGGCAATCTTCAGGACAACCAACAACGCCACATTGCCGATGCAGATATTATTAATCTGTGATGTGTTGAACGTAATTGGAAACGCGTTTTGCATCTATTATCTCGGATGGGACGTTCGGGGAGTGGCGATTCCGACGGTTATTTCAAGGGCCCTGGCAGCATTCCTGATACTGTACTTCATAATCGATGACGACTACAAGCTGCACATCAAAAGGACCATAAAGCATAAGTTTGACTTGGTTCTTCTCAAGAAGGTATTGCATGTGGGCATTCCATACGGCGTTGAAAACGGGCTTTTTCAGCTTGGAAGGGTTTTGGTGTTGAGTCTTGTTTCAACATTCGGAACCATGGCGATAGCGGCAAACTCTGTTGGGTATGCAATTGGAATATTCTCGGTTCTTCCAGGATTTGCAATCAATCTGGGGCTGACGGCTGTGATATCCAATTGCGTCGGTGCAAACGACTATGAGCAGGCGAGATATTACAATAAAAAAGTTTTAATAATAGTAGTTATTTCACATATTATTGTAAATGCAATAATCATTGCGGCACTGCCGTTAATCATAGGAATATACAATCTCTCTCCAGAAACGGCCGCCATGGCCAGCGAGATGGTAATCTGGCACGGCATATTTGCAATAATAATATGGCCTTTATCATTCACGCTTCCTGCAACATTCAGGGGTGCGGGAGATTCGAAATCAGTCATGTACATCAGTCTTGCGGTGATGTTCGCTTGCCGAATCGGCCTTTCATATGTTATTGCCGACTGGATGGGAATCGGAGTTTTCGGAACATGGATTGCAATGTTTGTTGACTGGTATGTGAGGGCAGGAATTTACGTTTACAGATATTTCTCAAACAAATGGACAGAATACAGGGTGGTTTAAATAAGAGCAGAAATAACATACAAGAATACTCATAAATTCGGCAAAAAGCAGCTTCAGGACTTGTTTTTATCCGTTGATTGGTCTTCGGGACATTTCCCCGAAAAGCTTGTGATTGCCATGAAGAACTTCGAGACGGTATACTCCGCATGGGACGGAGACAAGCTTGTGGGAATGATTTGTGTGATGGATGACGGCATAATGACCGCTTATGTGCATTATCTGCTGGTCCATCCGGACTATCAGCTGAAGGGAATCGGAAAGGAGCTTGTCGAACGGGTAAAGGATCATTATAAGGATTATCTGCGCATAGTGGTTGTTGCATATGATGCTGAAATGAAATTCTATGAATATTGCGGATTTGAAAAGGCGGATGATGCAAGCGCGATGTTTATAACGGAATTATGGACCTAGGAGGTGATTTGATGATCGATAATGAAGATATCTTCAATAAGATTGTTAGCTTGGTAAATTTGAATGATGCGCATTTTAAGGTGATATTGGACAACCAGAACCTGATTTTGAAAAACCAGGAAAGATTGTCAATTCAATTGTCTGAAATAAACGCTAAATTGGATAAGATTAAAAAGGAATAGGTGCAGCATGGTACTTTTTAGAGGCGACATCAAGTGCAAAAGCCTGCAGAGGCGAACGTCAATAAGTGTGATACTGCCTGCCGACAATATCCACTTTCTCAATGACACCGAAGAGATTGTGCCAAAGCCATATAAGACATTGTATTTTCTCCACGGGCTCTACGGAAGTGACGATATCGTCCTTGCAAACACATCAATCCAGAAGTTTGCAGAGGACAGGGGAATAGCTATCGTAATACCATGCGGAGAGAATAGTTTTTACGTTGACAATCCAAAAGCCCATGCATATTACGGTGAGTATGTCGGTCGTGAACTGCTTGACATTACAAGAAGCATCTTTCCATTGTCTGAGAGAAGGGAGGACACTTTCATTGCGGGATTTTCCATGGGAGGATATGGAGCAATCAGAAACGGTTTGAAATATCACGAAAACTTCTCAAAAATCGGGATGATATCCTCGGCGCTGATTACCGATGACATTGTCGACTACACAGATGACGGCAATGTGCTGCGCTCAAGGGATTTCTACGAATCCGTTTTCGGCAATCTGGATGAAATCAAGGATTCGGACAAGGACCCGAAATTCCTGATTGATAACTGCGATAATGTTCCGGATATATACATGGCATGCGGTGAGGATGACTTTCTCTTTGAGAAGAATGTTGATTTCTATGAGTTTCTAAAGGAAAGAAACGTTGATGCCACTTTCGTTGAGGCCGAAGGCGAGCACACATGGGATTTCTGCGACAAATACATAAAGGAGTTCATTAAGACATTGATTTAGGTGATGATTATGAAATGTCCGAAGTGCGGAAGCGAATTGGATGAGGACAACTACTGTTTTGAGTGCATGGAGTTTTTCGATGACTCGAATGGTTTTGATGAGCCCGATTTTGATTCGATGGTAAACAACGGGGATGAGATATGCCTGAACTGCACATACTGGAGCGTCAGCCCCTATGGGAGGGCTTATGGAATGTACTGCAGAAGGGGCAACGGCCAGACCGAGCCCAACGACAGCTGCTTTGACTTTGTGCAGTCCCACAGCTTTGCAAATTATGGTGATGAGGGTCAGTTCCAGTTCGATGAGACATCAAGGGACATCTCAAACAAGCTGAACAACTGGAGAAACAGGAGATATTGAAGGAAAGTTATTCTCCTTCAATCTCTTCGCCAACAATAAGTTTGATGCCTAACGGTGCGGTTAGGGAATCCTTGATGGCTTCGCCAAATTCTATGAATTCAGGCGTCTGCATATGTGCCTGCAGTGCTTCCTGACTTTCCCACTTTTCAATGAATATTAAAGAGCCGTCCACGACGTCCTGATACAAATTATAGGATATGTTTCCTTCATGTGTTCTTGAAGCGTTGATCAATGTTTCAGCCTGTTTAATTACATCTTCCTTTTTTTCTTCTTTCACTGGTAAATCTGCATTAACGATAATCATTTTATCACCTTTTCTTAATCTAAATTATAAAGGTTTTAACATATTAATTTTATCATGGTAGAAGCAATTTTCACATCAGATTAAATTTTTATATACCATGAATTACTAAAATTATAAATGTAATTTTAATTAGGAGAGGATTTTTCTGACAAAGTATATTATCATAACCGGTGGGGTAGTTAGTTCTATAGGCAAAGGAATAACATCTGCGTCTATGGGTAGAATTTTAAGATCTTATGGTTTAAAGGTTTCAGCAATTAAAATAGACCCATATCTGAACTGGGATTCTGGAACGCTCAATCCATATCAGCACGGTGAGGTCTTTGTTACTCATGATGGTATGGAAACCGACCTTGATCTTGGACACTATGAAAGATTTCTTGATGTTGAGCTTGATGGAATAGCAAACATCACTACCGGTAAGGTCTATGAGTCAGTAATCGCCAAAGAGCGTGAAGGAGGATACCTTGGCGAATGCGTGCAGGTCATTCCTCATATAACCAACCGCATCAAGGAGATGATTCGGGCAAATTCCGAAAGCGCCGATTATGATGTGGTCCTGGTTGAGCTTGGAGGTACTGTCGGAGACATTGAAAGTCAGCCTTTCCTTGAAGCGTTGAGGCAACTCAGAAATGAGGAAGGCCGTGAAAACGTCATGTTCGTCCACGTTACATTCATCCCCTACCTGAATGCAGCCGGCGAATTCAAGACCAAGCCTACACAGCACTCCACCAAGGAACTGAGAAGTGTCGGTATAAATCCTGATGTGATTGTGTGCAGGTCACAGGTTCACATCGACGATGCGCTGCTTGCAAAGGTCGCCCATTTCTGTGACGTTGATGCCAGCGCAGTGGTCAACACTCCTGATGCCGGAACAATCTATGAGGTTCCTCTTGTTTTAGAAGAGCGCAACATCGGCCAGCTAATTGTCAAGAGAATTGGCCTGGATGTTGAAGCCGATTCATCCAAACTTGATGACTGGGCAAAAATAGTCGAATCATTGAGGATAACTGACCCTCAGGTCACCATAGGCATTGTCGGAAAGTATGTTGAGCTTGAAGACTCATACATCAGCATCCGAGAATCCCTCCTGCATGCTGCGGCCAGCATTGGCGTAAAGGCCAACATCAAATACTTGAGTTCTGACGTTGAGGAGCTGGATCCGGAAGCATTGAAGGAGTTTGACGGAATCCTGATTCCTGGAGGATTCGGTGAACGTGGATTTGAAGGTAAACTCGACGCAATCGACTATGCAATCGAAAATAATGTGCCTTTATTCGGAATCTGTCTTGGAATGCAGTCCATGGTAACCCAGTTTGCAAGAAGAAACGGATATCCTGGAGCAAACAGTTCCGAATTCGATGACAATCTTGAATTCCCTGTCATAGACATGATGGAGGAGCAGAAGAAAATCAAGAACATGGGCGGAACCATGCGTCTTGGATCATATGACTGTAAAATCATTGAAGGGACCAAAACCTATGATGCATATGGTGAAATCGATATTGAGGAACGCCACAGGCACAGATATGAGTTCAACAATGATTTCAGAGAGGACCTGCAGGAAAAAGGTCTAATCATTTCAGGTACAAGTCCTGATGACTTTTTAGTCGAAATTGTTGAATTGCCAAATCATCCTTGGGCCATAGGCTGTCAGTTCCATCCGGAATTCAAGTCAAGACCTAACAGGCCTCATCCATTATTCAAAGCATTTTTAGAAGCCATTTATGAGTTTTCTAAAAATTAATTTTTCTATTTTCACTGCAATTTTACAAGTCAAAAGCAATTTAACGAGTTGACTTTCTATCTAATTAATATATTTTGAGTTATAATAGTACTATTCATGAATTTTAGTGCTATATTTTTGATTCAAATAATTATTACAATGCTATTTTGCATTTTGGCATCAATTTACGATATTCGCAACAATTTTGTTCCCGACGAATTATGCTATGTCCTGGCGTCTTTCGGGTTGGTTTCAAATCTGATTTTGTCATTAATTTCAAGTAACGTCAAATTCATTTTAGCCTCATTTATTTCGATGGTTATCACATATGCCATCACTTATCTTTTGTGGAAATTAAAAATGTGGGGTGGTGGTGATGTAAAATTATTCACTGCCATCGCTACAGTAATACCAAGTGGACTTAATATAGGTTTTTTGAATATTTTCCCTGAGTTGTCAATATATCCGTTTTCATTCAGCGTTGTTGCAAACAGCATTCTGGTCTCATTCCCGTTTTTGGTGATATTCCTCTGCCATCTGATTGTCAAAAACGAGGTGTTCAAGGATCGCCCCTTCTATCTGATAACCTTGCTGAATGTTGAGAACTTAAGAAACATTATCCATTCGACCCTAAACAGGACAATCCCGATTAAGGATTTGAAGGAGGGCAATATTGTAAACGATTATTATTTCGATGATGAATACATCATTGAGCTGATAAATGATGTCGGCGGCAATCTTGAGGTATGTGAAAGTAAAAGCGATGAGGGAAAGTATTATTTCAAGTCCCTAAGCGCCGGAGGAATAACAGAAAAGGACATGTATCTGATTAAGATAATGAGCGCTCAGGGATTCATAGGCAAAACAATATCGGTCAAGATTTCTTATCCCTTCACCCCGGCAATATTTGCGGGACTGATGATTGCGGTGTTTTACGGAGACATAATAATGCTTTTAACTAAAAATCTGGTTCTGGTGGTGTAATGATGGTTGATGATAGGGGACAGGTTTCATTGGAGTATATGCTGATATTTGCAATATCGCTCATCCTTCTGGCGGTTTTCACGTTGCCTTTGACTGAGAGGACAATCGAAAATACCCTGGATGTATCGGATACATTGGATGTGAAATCTGATTTGTCGAAGATGTCTCTGGCCGTCAAGGAGGTTTATGGCCAGGGCCAGGGATCAAAGCAGACAATCCACATTGTCTCATCAAAGGACCTGCAGGTGGATGTTGCAGATAATTATATTTCGTGCACTTTAAAGCTTAATGATGGCCAGAGCAAAACCGAAAAGATGTATTTCAAATCTACCCTTGAAAAATCCAGCATATATCTGAAAAAAGGCGAAAATTCGATTGTGGTGGAATGGCCTGAAAATTGTGAAAATATGCAGATATTCGTCAGATAACTCCATTTTCATGCAAAGTTTTTTTAAGTATTATGGTTTAATATTTAAATATACTGTAAAATGGCGTGTGAAATATATGGATATTATAACTGCAATAATTTACATTGTTTTATTTATTATAATGATGGTTTTTGTTTTTTCAATAGGTATGCTGAAGCACTACATGCCAAAGCGCGAGATACTATTGGTTTTGGCAGTGGCCTTTTTGATTGGTTCAATAGGAGGGGCATTCTTCCTGCAGCCGATTTATGTGGAGCTGCCGGGAATGGCAAGTACCTTTGAAAAGACCATGCCCAACAATGAAGAGACATTATATCTTGATTTGTCATCTTCTGTAGATACGGATGCCCTTAGAAATGACGTGTCGTCCATGGACGGTTTCAAATCATTTAATGAGACCTCGATTTCGATACCGATGTGGCATTTCAATGAGATGGAGCATGACTATTTTGAGGAGATAGTCGGCAACATCGACAGCCACTATAAGAACTATACCGTAACCGAGGATAGAATCAATATAGAGCTGGCCGATAACTACACCGCATCAGAAGCCTTGAAAACCTTTTCAGATTGGTTCAAGTTAGTTTATGGCGAGACACTTTCCTATGCACAGATTCATGCCGTCCTTGTTGTTGATTCAACTCACCTGGATGATTTTGAACAGGTATTGCTCAATAAGGGAATTGTAGCAAGCAACGTTGAAGGGCCTGTCCAGAATACTGAAAATATCACAAACTCTACAATGCTGTCCAATCTTGAATTCACATTGGTCTGCGGCGGCGTTGGAGTTGTTGTCGCGTTGATAGGAATCTATATGGACAGTGTTGTTCCGGCCTACAGAAGATTCAGAAAGTCCATGAGAACCAAGCGTAAGAGATAGCATGGATGTTGCGGTCTTATTTTCAGGAGGCAAGGACAGCACTATGGCTGTTTATGCGGCTCTAGAAGCGAAAGAAGATGTCAAATATCTTCTTTCAATGAAATCTAGAAATGACGAGTCATACATGTTCCATGTTCCCAATATCCACATCACCGATTTGCTTTCAGAGGCTCTTGACATTCCGATAATGTCGGTTGAAACAGACGGCATCAAGGAAGAGGAGCTTGAGGATTTAAAGGCGGCTTTCGTCAATCTTAAAGATTCGGGTGTTGAAGCGATATATACCGGCGCATTATATTCGGTCTATCAGAAGTCCAGAATCGAAAGGCTGGGCGATGAGGTGGGATTAAAGATAATCTCTCCCTATTGGCATGTGGATGAGCTGGAATATATGCACAAAATCGTTTCATTGGGATTTAAGATAATGATTTGCGGTGTTGCCGCTTGGGGATTGGATGAATCATGGCTGGGGAGGATAATCGATGATGAGACTATTGAGGAACTTGTGAAACTCAATGAAAAATATCAGGTTGACATCGCTTTTGAGGGCGGTGAAGCCGAAACCCTTGCTATCGATGGACCTATTTTTAAAAAAAGAATTGAAATATTGAAATATAGAAAGGAATGGCATCTTGACAGTGGTGTTTTCATCATCGAAGATGCTGAATTAAAGGAAAAATGATTATAGATTAAGTTCAGTGAAGAACTCATCAATCTTTTCGCTGAAACTTTCAAGGTCACTTTCATTAATGATCATCTTATCTGAAAGCGCAATGACCGTTCCGATTCCAAAGCCTAATTCGTTGTCATCTCTTCTTTTGAATTCGGAATATTCCTGGGAATCATCTTCCCTCATTCTCTTTTTCAGTCGTTCAAAACGCAATGCAGGATTTGTGAAGACTGAAAGAATCATGAAGTCGTCAAAGTTTTCCTTAAACATCTCCACCTCGTGGGGGCTTCTTATCCCTTCAACGATTATCAGATTTTCAACGCCTTCGTCCTGAAGCTTTTTGATCTTTTTGATTGTAAGTTCCGATACGATGTATGGGCCGTGTTCCGCTCGAAGGTTTTTTGCAGTCTCTTTGCTGCCTTCTCCTCTTTTTTTAGCCTCTTCTCGCACAATGTCTCCCATGCTAACGATGATTGCACCTTTTTCGATTGCGGCGTCTGAAACTATGCTTTTTCCAGAACCCGGCATACCAGATATTCCCATTACTTGCATTATATTCACTCTTTTATCCTTATTTGTGCTAATGATTCCTTAAGGTTTTCCTCATTGTCAAATTCATTAACCAGTTGCATCAATATTTCCTTGTCTTGAGTCTTCAAATCTTCAGCTATCCTTGTCATGAAAGGTATGGCGCGAACAATGTTGTCCATTATTGATACGTCAGACATTTTCGATGTTCTTGAAAGCGGATTCAAATCGATGGTTATGATATTCTTGCCGCTTTTCTTGAGTATTTCCGCTCTGTCGCCGTCTTCCAGTGGTATGAGTATTGTATCTGCACTGTATATTCCTGTCTTGCTTGCTGAAGACCTGCTGTTTTTTATTTCATTTAAGTATTCGATATCGTCATCCAATGATCCTAAAATTTGCTTGTATCCATGGTCCTTATAGAGTTGGGTAATTATCTTCACCCTGTCGTCTGTTCTATAGAATAGGTTAATCTCAATCTTTGCATTGACTGTTCTGGCCAGTTCGATAATCTCATCACATGCAAGGGCGGTTGCATTTCCATTGACTGAAATCACGGGATTGTTTGACAGAAGCAGTGCCGCCACGGCCACATACATGGCCCTTTTTGCAGGATGGGTGGTCCTTTCCCCAATAAGATAATCAAATGCCTCGCCTCTACCATGGGCTATCATTGCAGATTCCGCTAAATAACCTTCTTTTGAGGCTTTGACGATTTTATCTCTCAGCAATAATGATTCGTACCTTGGATGTGATTTTGGTATCATATTTCCTCTCCTTATTTTAAGTCAATATTCATCTGGGCCAGATATCCCAGTAATGTAGTTATCGATAAAGTTATTATTATTGTAGAAATGACATGCAGGGGATAGCTTCCCCCGATTATGTTCGGCGTGCCGGGCAAGATGAAAATGACCGCATCTAGAATAACATCGATTATTATGAAAAGTATTCCGACTAAAATTCCTTCGATAACCTCATTTGTGTTAATGTTTCTGATGTAGATTATTCCAAAGAATCCGGTTACGATAATTATGATTATAGGTACAATGATGTTGACGCCTGGAAGATTGGAATTGAAAATAGGGTTAAAAATTTCCGATAAGACGGAAGTAATGATCCATATTAGAACTCCGCATATTATACCTAATTTTAGTTTCATTTTCAAACCTTGAATCTCGATTATTAATATTTTTGGTTTAAAATATTAAATACTTTTCTAAGGTTTTTAAACATTAAAATCGCTTTTAATCAAAAATAGTTTTGGGTTGTTTGGCAGATAATTAAATTAATTTAACTATCTACCAACTAGCTTTTTCAAGCCTTTAGAGAAATGAATTAAAATTTGGCTGTTTTATCTATCTCTCGGCTACTTTGTAGCCAATTATATTGTTTGAAGTTTAACATATATAAATATTATTATATTTTATAAAAATTCAAGTACACTTTATTAAAAAGCTTTATATCATAGTAATTTATAAAGTTTAATTGAATGATGCAGGATTACAATTTTGAAGAATATCTGAGAAAGGCCCTATCTGATTCAATAAGCTCTCAAAATCCATCAGAAACTGCTAAAAATAAGGCAAGAAAACTATCTCCATCATATTATCAGGATTTAAAGGAAAAGCTTTTGATTGAGTATGATGACAAATCCCTCAAGGACGTGATGGACTGCAGGATATCCAAAACGTCATTTGGTGATGTTTTGAAAATAACCAAAAAGGAAAGGATAAACTTCGAAATTGAAGACAATGACTTCAGGCATCAGATGAACAGCAATCTGAAGCTGCTGCCTAAGATAGGTCTGAAGACAGAACAGAATCTTAAGGATAAGGGGTTCATGACCATAGAATCCCTTAGGAATCATGACAGGTATGGGGATTTGGCATCGAAGTTCCTAAAAAGAATGGATGAGATGTCGTTTTGTGAAATCGTTGACCTGCTGGACGGCAATAAATATTCCAAAAAATGCAGGGACAACGTGATAAAAAGCATTAGCCTCACCGATGAGGAGAACTTCAAGTTCATGGATATAGAGACCAAGGGATTGTCTAATGTTCCGATAATACTTATAGGCGTTGCGGAAATCAAGGGGGATAATATATGCTCCTCGCAATATTTCCTTAGGGACTACACAGAAGAGGCCAACATTATCGAAGCCTACCTGTCCCATCTGGATGAGGATTCCGTGCATGTCACATTCAATGGAAAAACATTTGATGTACCTTTCATAAAAAATAGATGTAGATACAACAGAATCGATGCCGATTTGGACCAGGCCCATCTTGATTTGATGTATTTTGCAAAAAGTCTTTGGGCAGAAAGGCTTCCGAATTGTCAGCTGCAGACAATAGAAAAGGAATTGTTTGGAATAGAACGTGTTGGAGATGTTCCGGGACAGTATATTCCAGGATATTATGATACTTATTTGGAAAAGGACAATATAGGTCCGGTAGTGCCGATAATAGAGCACAATGCCCAGGATATTATTTCACTTGCGAGCTTTCTGGAGAAAATGTATAGGGATGTAAATTAAAATGGGATTATTTGACAGATTCAAGAAAAAAGACGACGGTAAAAAAGAGGAAAAGCCACATGAGGAAAATGTCATTCCTGATGATTTGGAAATTGATGATGACCAATTGCTTTTAAAGGAAATAGCCATAAACAGCAAGGACAGATATGAAAGGGCGGCTGCAGCTGACCAGATTACAGACCAGTATGTTGCACTGGATTTGGCCAAAAACGTCAAGGACAGGGCAATCAGGCTGATTGCAATAAACAACGTTAAGGATGAAAGGCTGCTTAGGGATGCGGCTGAAAATTCCCAGTTCTTTGATGTGAGAAGCTTTGCATGGGAAAGGCTTGGCGAAAACAACAAGTCAATCGCAGAAGTCGTCATAAACACGAAAAGGAATCCCGATGTCGATGAAATCTTTGAAAAGGTGGTCGATGAAGAGACGCTCGAATGGATTGCAATCGATGCGCAGGACAAGAGATACCGGAATGCCGCCGTTGAAAAGATCAATGATGAGGAGGTCCTGTATGACCTGGTCTTTAAGGCAAAGGACAAGTCAATAAGAAAGGCATGTGTGGAAAAAGAAACGTTTGCCAGTGAGGAAATGCTTCAGAAGGTGGCTATTGAGGATAAGGACGAAGCTGTGAAGATGGCGGCGGTCAAAAAGATAGAAAGTGACGAATGCCTGGAAAACATCGCATTGAACGAGGACAATGCAAAGATAAGGACCCTGATTTTTGACAAGATTGATGATATAAATATTCTGCGAGACATTGCCCTGAACTCCAAAAAGGCGGATGTGAGACTTGATTTGGTTCAAAAACTTGATGATGAGGAATTATTAAAGCAGATTGCCCTAAACGATTCCGATAAGATTGTAAGAAGCGAAGCGGTAAAGAAAATAACGGATGAAAATGTTCTGCTGGAGGTAATCTCAAAGGATGATGACCGGTTTGTCCGCCAGATTGCTGTTAAAAACATTTCCGACCCGCAGGATCTCATTAGAATAGCCCTTGAAGACGACGATCAGTTCGTGAGAAATCATGCGATAACGAATCCCGCAATAACAAGCGAAGATGACTTCACATATGTTGCAATCAATTCGACCCATGAGGAGGTGGCCAGTGAGGCCTTGAGCCATGTCACAGAAGAGAAGAACTTCATTGAAATCTTATGGAATGCCAAATTGGATTCTGTTAGAAAAGCCACTTTAGACAACATCGATGATTTGGAAACCCTGATTCGAATAGTATTGGCTAATGAGGATGAGGAGTTCTCCCTTAAGGCACTGAACAAGATTAAAGTTGAGAAATGCCTGTTCAAAATATATGAACAGGGCATATCAGAAAACATTTCTGTCAGGGCAGTATCGCTGATTAAAAACCAGAAGATGCTGACTGACATTGCAAGAAACGCCCCTGCCTGGAGAATTCGTGAAGTCGCCGTTAAAAAAATAGTAAGTAAAAAAGTTTTAAAGGATATTTCGATTCATGACGAGAACGAATATGTAAGGGAAGTTGCCAAAAAGAGAATGAACCTATAAATAAAACTCAGGTTCCTTTCTTTCGCTGTTGGCCTCTTCAAAAGCCGGTTTTTTAGCTTCAAATGCATCTCCTGAAAACCTGCGTGCATCCTCAGGACAGATTGAAATGCAGGCGGTGCATCTTGAACATATGCTCAAATCAGTTTCAATCGGATCGTCTTCGGGAATAGCCTTTTCAGGACAGACTGAAACGCAGTCATAGCAGAATGCGCAAAGCGAGTCGTCACAGCTTATCTCAAACGGAAGCTGCTTGTAGTCTGTATATGGCCGGTTTCCCGGAACTTCAGATTTCAACGATTCATTTGTTTCTATCTTTTCAATGCATTTTTGGCTGAATTCATCTATTTTCTCCAAATCGGATTGGTCAGGCCTTCCGACGGCAACGCCATCGAATATGGAATGATGGCTGACGGTTGATGCTGCCGCTACAACATTGAAACTGTTTTCTCTTAACAAATCAACTAGTTCAAGCAGTGAATCGGTAACATGGGCATTTCCGTAATTAACCACTGCTATTGCCGGAGTATTGTTCCCCTTAATTTTTGAAAGTCTCTCGCGTGCCGCTTTAGGTATTCTTCCAGCAAAAACTGGCATCACTACAACTGCAACATCATCGCTTGCAAGTTCTTTTGCTGATTTGAAGATTAATAAGTTACAAATCTCTTTTTCCTGGCTAAAATTGCTGGCTATCTGGTCGGCTACCTTTTGTGTTGTCCCGGATGGACTGAAAAATATTTCAACAATTGACATATTTACACCTATATTAATATTTTATAGAAACTGTTTAATATTATTAAAGTTATATGAATTATTTGGTGATACGATGGAATTAATGAGAGAGCTATCTTTGGCGCCGGGAGTATCCGGAAGCGAAGAGAAAATAGCTGAAATTATTACAAGTGAATTGAAAGATGTAGCTGATACAATTGAAACTGACAGTATGGGAAACCTGATTGCAACCAAAAAGGGCCAGAAGAAGGCTCCTAAGGTTATGCTTGCTTCTCATATGGACGAAATTGGTCTTATGGTAAGATACATTGACGATAACGGTTTTATCAAATTCTCAAACATCGGTGGAATAAACGACCAGATGCTGATGAACCAGACTGTAACAATCCATTCCTCTGTAGGCGAGCCTGTTGTTGGCGTAATCGGATCAAAGCCGCCTCATGTGACAACTCCTGAAGAGAGAAAGAAGGTAGTCAAATATGATGATATGTTCATTGACATCGGAGCCAAGGACAAGGAGGAAGCCGAAAAGATGGTGAGAATCGGAGACAAGATGACCTTCAACTCACTCTTTGTCGAATATCCGAACAATCTGATTATGGGAAAGGCATTGGACAATCGTGTAGGCTGCTATGTGATGATGGAGGTCCTGAAAAGGGTTGACACCAGAGCAACTGTATATGGTGTGGGCACCGTGCAGGAAGAGGTTGGCCTCAAGGGGGCAAAGACTTCAGCATTCAAACTGAATCCTGACCTTGCGATTGCACTTGACGTGACACTTTCAGGCGATCACCCTGGAATCAAGCCTGAAGAGGCACCGGTTGTCATGGGCAAAGGTCCGGCAATCATTTTGGCTGATGCAAGCGGAAGAGGCATCCTGACACAACAGTCAGTCAAGGACATGCTCATCAAGGCAGGAGATGAAAACGAGATTCCATATCAGCTTGAGGTCAGCGATGGCGGAACCACTGACGGAACTGCAATCCATCTGACCCGTGAAGGAATTCCTACCGGCGTATTGTCAGTCCCTACCCGTTACATACACACTCCTGTAAGCGTATGCAGTATGGACGACATTGAAAATACCATTAAACTCATCACTGAAGCTATAAACAACTTATAGCTTTTCATTTTTTTCTTTTTTAAGCCTGTTCAAGCAGCCTTGATTTTTTATCTAATGGTGAAAGAATACTCCGACCTCTTTAAGGTTGGGGATGAATTTCAGATTGGGGTGTACTTTTGTATTTAGGTATTTTTTGGGTTTTATT
>CACWUH010000011.1 GCA_902764015.1 uncultured Methanobrevibacter sp.
TCAAGGAAAATCCACATATTATTATGAATGGAAATGCTTTGACGAAAAAATAGGCATGGCCTAAGAATCTCCGGCTTCTACAAGCCGGAGAGGTTCAAACCTCAGAAATCATATAAACTTCTGAAAACCCTAAAAATAATTAGAAACATAAGGATTTCCATTGAAAAATGGAAAAAAATACATTGCATTAATTAAATTAAATTAAAATTAAAGAAATTAAATTAATCAAAATATTTTAATTCCGATTATATGGTTTGTATTTTCTAATATATAAAGTTTTAACGAGATAAAATCAATTTAACGAACTAAAAACAATTTTAATATGAGCATGTAAAAAAATAATAGAATAATTAATAAATTAAAAAAAATATTTTAAATTCAGCCATCAGGCAGCGCCTTGATGTGCCCAATGACATATTTCGTGAACGGATAGACGATTATTTCATAGACCGTCTTGACCAATGCCTGCATCAACACCATCCACATCAGGGCATCGTTAGGCATGGTTCCGAAAAATGCGAGAGTGATATAGATCAGCGCATCCAGGCTTTCACCGAAAAAGGTTGAGGTAATGCACCTTACAAATAGCTTATCCTCATCGACCTTTTTGAGATAGACCATCAGTTTGGCATTGACCAGGCTTCCCACGATGTAGGCGATGAATCCAGCTATAAGAAGTCTACCTGTCGAGCCGAGAACTATGCTGAATGCCTCGGAATTCTTGAAGAATGCAGGGGAGGGAAGCCAGATTGTGATGGTGAAGCATATCACCGCAATAAGATTCATGATGAATCCCAGAAATATCACCCTTTTGGCCTTCTCATAGCCGTAGACCTCAGCCAGCACGTCATTGATGATATAGATTACAGGAAAGATTATCACCGCAGAGGGCAGGGAAAACGAGAAGAATGCAAAGGTCTTTCCCGCAATGATGTTGGATACGATAAGGCACGCCGTGAACACCCCGGTTATGATTGCGTACAAATCGGTTTTCGTCAGATTTTCAAACATGATTATACTATATTTACGAACCTACATAAATTTAACAACTTGAAATCCTATCGGCTATATTAACCTCAAAAACCAACCTTGAAACCATGGAGATTACAGACGACAAACTATTGAAGATTGCACTCATAACTTCCCTCATCGGATTAATCGGCCTGATTGCATTCACGCCGACAATCGAAGTCAAGGAAGTTGACATAAAGGACATAAACCGTGGAATGATTGATGAAGAGGTAAAACTTGACGGAGTGATAACCGACATTGCCCAATCAAAGTCGAAGACCAGCTACTTTCTGACAATCAACGACGGAGAATCACAGATACAATTGATTATTTTTGAAAGCCAGGTTGCTGAGATACAGTCCAGAAACCTTGACATCGAGGATTTCAAGGACCATAAGGTTGAAGTTGTCGGAACGGTCACGCAGTACAATTCCGAAATGGAGCTGATACTGTCGAGCGGCGACAGCCTGAGGATGGTCGGCTAACAATATCTTTTTATTGATTGAAAGTCAAAAATATTATAAATAAACTTAAAGGAATTTAGAATATGTCTGATAAGAAAAGATTATTTGGAACCTTCGGAGTCAGAAGAACCGCAAACGATGTTCTGACTCCCGAATTCGCATCAAGGCTAGCGGCCTGTTATGGTACACTGATTAAAGGAACTGTGGCAGTTGGCGGAGATACAAGAACTTCCACACTGATGCTGAAACAGGCAGTGACCGCCGGGCTTCTGTCAAGCGGATGCGACGTGGTGGATTTGGGAATCCTTCCAACTCCAGGCGTACAGTATGCAGTCCGCAAGTACTATGACGGCGGAGTGATGATTACAGCTTCACATAACCCTCCTCAATACAACGGGCTTAAGTTTTTGGATGCCGACGGCATCGGAATACCTGACGAGATGGACCTTGAAATCGAAAGGATGTACTTCGACGACGAGCCGGACCGCGTGGAATTCCATGAAATCGGCGAGCTCTACTGCAACGACAAGGTGATTGATGAATATGTCGACGAGGCAGTTTCAAAAGTGGATGTTGAAGCCATCAAAGAGGCCAACCTGAAAGTGGTCGTCGACTGCGGTTCAGGCGCAGGATGCTTCACCGCACCTTATTTAATCAGAAAATTGGGATGCGATGTGACTACGCTCAACTCACAGCCTGACGGATTTTTCCCAGGAAGAAACCCTGAACCTATCGAGGAAAACCTACAGGAACTGATTCATGTTGTAAAGGAGTTAAATGCAGACATCGGCCTTGCGCATGACGGCGATGCCGACAGGACAATCTGCATCGACGAGAAGGGCAACTTCGTTCTGGGCGACAAGACATTCACCCTTGTCGAAAAGCAGATGCTTAAGGAAAACGACGGCGGAATAATCGTCACGACAGTTGCAACCTCCCAGGCAATCTATGACGTTGCCGATGAGTACAACGGAGAGGTAATAGCCACAGCGGTGGGTGACCTCCTTGTTGCACGTAAGCTCAAGGACGAGAATGGTCTGTTTGGCGGAGAGGAAAACGGCGGTTTGATTTTCCCTGATTTCGTTTACGGAAGGGATGCTGTCATGACCGTTGCCAAGATTCTCGAAACCGTTGCAAAGGAGAAAAAGCCGCTTTCAGAATTGGTTGGGGAGCTTCCGGTATACTATGCAAGCAAGACAAAAATCGAATGTCCTGACGATGAAAAGGAATTCGTCATGGCAAGCATTGCAGACGAGATTCAAAAGACCACCGATTTCGAGCTTGACCTGACCGACGGTGTCAAGATCCTGAAGGGAGACGGATGGGTAATCATAAGGCCTTCCGGAACAGAACCGATTTTCAGATGCTTTGCAGAGTCCGACTCACAAAAAAAGGCTGACGAAATGACCGAATGGGGACTTGGCCTTATCAAAAAATATAAAAAATAACCAGGGCACTTCACGCCCACTTTTTCTTTTTATTTTAATTGAAATTCTGATTAATTAAATGCTAGTTTTTGATAATATTTTCAATTTAGCGATAGCTGTCTTCAATATAATGAGGTTGTCTGTAAAAAGATAGAAACTTGAAAATGATAATCTACATGTAAGTGCCTAAAAGTATTCCAAACATTCCTCTTTGAGGAAAAACGCATCCTCATTGTCGGGACTTCTGAGCAGAACCCTGTTGAAGCTATCAACCGCCTCCTCGAATTTGCCCAGTTCCATCAGAACCACACCCTTATTCAAAAGGAAGTCGATATTATAGGGCTCCAGTGAAATTGCCCTGTTGAAGCATTCAAGCGCCTCATCGAACTTGCCAAGATCAATATAGGCATTTCCCATACGGTTGATTGCCGATGCATCAACCTCGGAATCGTCCAGACACACCTCAACGGCCCTGTCGAAGGACTCGATGGCCTCCTCCAGCATTCCCATGTCGGTTAAAAGGTTGCCCCGTGAATTCCACACCTCAGGGTTTTCGCCGTCAATGACTATCAGCTTGTCATAGACCTTCAGCGCATCGTCATACCTTCCAAGCATCTCAAGAATGAATCCCCTCCAATATAAAACGATTGGACTGCTCGGACGGTAGTTATAGGCGATGTTGCTTACCTTAAGCGCCTCGTTGATGTTTCCCGAGTTCAGAAGTGCGATGGCCTTGTTGTTCAGGATGTAGATGTTGTCTGGCTCGATTTCCAGGGCCTTGTCATAGCATTCGATGGCCCCGATGAATTTGCCCAGCCTTGAAAGGTTGTCGCCCTGCTTGTTGAGGAGATATACATCATGAGGGTCCAGCCTGAGTGCCGCCTCATAGCACATTGTCGACTTGTCGAACTTCCCGCTGTCAAAGAGGATGTCTGCCCTTTTGGTAATCATGGCCTTCTCATCTATCTTGTCGCCCCTCCACTCATCGATGTGGATTTTCTCAAAATAGATTATCTGGAACTCATCATTGGGATCGATTCGTCCGCCATACATCTTCTTGAATTCCCGAAGCATGTCTTTGGAGTCCTTAAAGCCCTCCTCGACGGCAAGCTCATCGTTGTCCTTGATTTCAGAAAATGGAATGGTTTCAACGCCGGTGACAAAGGCTTCAAAAATCTTCATCTTTTCCTTTGACACCAGATTCCAATAGCAGTACAACCTGTCTCCAACCTTAAGCGGCGTTTTCCATGCCTTGCGTATGGTCCGGGTCTTTTTGCCCGTAATCACATCGATATCATTGCTTGAAAATGACAGAATCGGCATACAAACACTCCCTAAATCACCTGCTCTCCGAATTCGCCTGATTTGACCTTGACGACTCCATCGAAATACGGCTTGATTTCGCGGGCCAAATCTGCCAGGTCATGAGGGTTTGGAACCTCAACCTTTTCAAGAGCAGGGTCCAACACATTCTTGTTTCTGAACTGCTGTATGGTATAGACATCGGCCTCTATCTCATCGACGAGATTCATGATGTCCTTTTTGGTGTGCAGAGTCGGAACGTAGGTTGTCCTAATCTCCAGGTGAACGCCTGCATCGTTTATCAAATCCATCGACTTTTTGACCTGAAATCCGATGTTTGCTCCGGTAATCTTTCTGTATTTTGAAAATGTTGTCTTGACGTCAAGCGAGACATAATCCAATAAATCCAAATCCAGAATCTCCTTAAGTTTGTCCGGATAGATTCCACTTGTGTCCAGCTTTGTCTTGAGGCCCAATTGGCGAACATACTTCAATATCTCAATTACCGCATCCGTTTGAACCAGAGGTTCACCGCCGGAAATTACAATAGCATCTAAAAAATCAGCTGACGAATCGATTTCATGGGTTATTTCCTCAAATGATTTTTCAGTATTATCATCCAGCAATTCCACATTATGACAGTATCTGCATGCCAATGGACATTTTGACATGAAAAGAACCAGACTCATGTTTCCATGGAATTCAACGGAAGATATTACGCTACCGCCTACGTACATTAGCTTAAAACCTCTTTTAAAATTTCAATAAATCTCTTATCCTCTTCAAGGGTGCATATGCTTATCCTAATCCAGTATTCGTCCAGACCCTTGAATGAAGTGCAGTCTCTTACAATTATTCCTTTTTTCATAAGTTCCAGCGCCAGTTCGCTGGCAGTGAATCCCGTGTCCTCAACACGTATAAGCATGAAGTTTGATTTGGAAGGGAAAACGTTGAGCCCTTCAATCTTTGACACCTCCTCATAGAGGTACTGCCTTGACTCGATACCCTTTCTTATTGAATCCCTGATATATTCCTTGTCCCTGAAGGTGTTGAGAGCAGCTACGAAAGATAATCTTGTAAGGGAAAATACGGGTTTGATTCTGTGCATGTATTCGATGATCTGCTCACATGCAAGCCCATAGCCTATTCTCATGCCTGCAAGGCCCAATACCTTGGACATGGTTCGTATGATGAATATGTTGTCGAACTCGTTTATCAAATCCTTGTTTGTGACTTCAGAGTATTCGAAGTATGCCTCATCGATGACAACTAAAATATCGGGATTTTTTGATGCAATGTCCCTTAACACATCCTTGTCAATAAGGGTTCCTGTAGGATTGTTGGGACTGCATAGGAAAATCATTTTTGTCCTTGGAGTGATTGCCTCAAAAATCGATTCAGCGTCAAGCTCATTGGCGTCAAGATCCCATCTTGCATATGCCGGTTTTGCACCATACTGCTTCAGCAGGTACTCATAATACATATAGGAAGGCAATGGAACAATGAATTCATCGCCCGGCTCTATGAAGGTCTTTGCAAGCACATCAATCACCTCATCAGCACCGTCACCTCCGATGATGACCTGGGAGTCCTTCACATCAGCATATTCTGCCATCTCTGATACAAGTTCGTGCAGCTGTGATTCGGGATACCTGTTGATTGATTTGATTTCGTCCTGAATGGCCTTCATTGCCTTTGGGGACGGACCCCACGGGTTTTCGTTTGAGCCCAATTTGATGATGTCCTCCTTTTTCAGGTTAAAATCAGCTGCAATCTCATCCTGGGACCTTCCAGGAACATAGGAGTCCATTTCCTCTACGATACGTCTTGCCTTCATGTTCAGTCTTCCTTGTATTGTTTGGAAAGTTTCACGTAACGGTCAGCATTGCTTTGAATCATCTCGATTTGTTTTGGGGACACTTCCTTGACCGCCTTTGCTGGAACGCCCAGAATAAGGCTTCCTTCAGGGAATTCCTTTCCCTCGCTCACCACAGCCCCCGCACCGACAATCGAGTTTTTAGAGATGTGTGCGCCGTTCAATACTGTGGCATTCATTCCAATCAGAACGTTATCGTCCAATCTGCAGCCATGAACCACAGCACCGTGGCCCACTGAGACGTTGTCACCAATTACAACCGGGAATCCCTTTGTGCAGTGGACTACGCAGTTGTCCTGAACGTTGGAATTGTTTCCGATGGTTATTGAATCCGTGTCACCTCTCAGAACGGCTCCATGCCAAATTGACACGTCTTCGCCTAATTCAACATTACCTATTACCTGTGCGCCTGGGCATATTACAATAGAGTCTTTCTTATTTTCCATAATATCGCCGATTATTTATGTTTTTTATTCTTATCTTGAATGATATGATTCTGTTTTACCAATACCCTTGTATCTGAGGGTACATCATCATACAACAAAACCCCTGAACCGATGGTGGAGTTGTGGCCCACCTTCACGCCCGGTGAAAAGCTTGAGTTGATTCCTGTCTTTACGGCATCGCCGATGATGGATCCGAACTTTCTCCTTCCGCTGTTAATCATCTTGTCCTTGATTTTGGTTTTCACCGGCTGGTTGTCGAAACGCAGGTTTGCGATGTTGGTTCCCGCAGCTATATTGCAGTTTGAACCGATGACAGAATCCCCGACGTAGCTCAGGTGGCTCACGTTGGTGTTTTCCATGATGATTGAGTTCTTGATTTCAACGGCGTTTCCTACATGGACGTGGTCTCCAAGGTAGGAATTGCCTCTGATATAAGAATTAGGGCCTATGTCGCAGTTCTTTCCGATGTATACGTTTCCTTCGATGTATACTCCGGCCCTTATGATGCTGCCCTCATCCAAAAATATTTCCCCGTGGATATGGGCTCCGTCCTCGATTTTGCCTCTGATTTCTGTTTTAATCTGGCCGATCAATTCCTCGTTTACCTCAATCAGCTCCCAAGGCCTTCCCACATCGATCCAATCCTTGTTGGTCTTGTGTCCGATTACCTTTTTGCCGTCGGAAATCTGCAAGGATACTGAGTCGGTGATTTCATATTCGCCACGCTCGGAAATCTCTGTCTTTTCTATCTTGTCGAAGATGTCCTTGTTGAAGATGTAGATTCCTGCATTCACGAGGTTGCTTGGAGCCTCCTCTATTTTAGGCTTTTCAACTATGCTTTTGATGTTTCCGTCTTCGATTTCAACGACCCCGAATGCGGAAGGATTTTCCACTTCGGTGAGAAGCATCAGGGTATCCGGATTTGATCTCTCATATTCATGGATGAATTCATTGATGATTTCATTGTCCAGGATGATGTCCCCGTTAAGGACAATCAGGCTGTCCTCAATGAAATCCCTGCCGTAGCTGATTGCATTGGCGGTTCCCAGAAAGTCTTCCTGAGACTTGTAGGATATGTTGACTCCGAAATCACTGCCGTCGCCAAAATACTCCCGAACCATCTCTTCTTTGTACCTGACGATTAACAAAATATCCGTAATTCCGTTATCTCTCAATGATTCAATGTTATATTGAATGATAGGTTTTCCAGCGACCGGCAACATGGTTTTAGGCTTCGTAAGTGTTAACGGCCTCATCCTTGAACCTTCACCGGCACTTAAAATAATTGCTTTCACTTTTATAATCCCCTTAAAAATTATCTAATAATATTATATGTTTAGTCTTTTTACTTATAAAAAAATTTTGGATAGACAAATGAAAATTATTAAATAATAGTTATAATAAACTAAAAATCATATTAGCTATGCTAATAGCAAAAATATTAGGAGATTAGAAAATGACTGTTTATGTTTGCTTACATTGTGAATACAGATTTGATACAGAAAAAGGCGACCCTGCTTACAACATTCCTGCTGGAAAAACTCCTGCAGACATGCCTGACGACTGGGTCTGCCCAGAATGCGCAGCTTTAGGTATCGAAGCATTTATCGCAGAAGAGGAATAAACACTTCCTCTATCCTTTTATTTTTTTACACCTCCATTACCGAAAAAATCATCATGACCCTTATTCAACTTTACATCTGTATGTAAATGGTTTTTATCTAATCAGATAGATAAATAAAATCATGTCCACAAAAAGAAGTTTCGCAATTACGGTTCTTGAATCCGGAAGGATTCCAGACATCAACACAATCCTTAGAAAACGCGCAGACATAACCCTGCAGTCATCATCACACACTTATTTTGACACCCAGCCAGTCAATCCCGCCGATATCGTGCAGGACATCACCTTTTTCACGCTCGAATCCGATGGTGAAAAAAGTGCAGATGAAAAGTTGGATGACCTTATCGATGAGCTGAACCGGATGGATACTGATTATGCCATAAGGGACGAGGATACCGGCAGGATGATTGTATACGTTGAGTTTGTCGGAGCCATCGACATCAAATTCGACAATTTGAAGATTGTCAAAAAGGGCACTTATGAAAGAATCGATGAGCTGAAATCCCTTAAAACGGAATTCGGACTCTGCAAAGGATACAAGCCCAATTTCCGCCCAATGGAATCACAGTCCCTTGAAGACAAAGCAATCAAACCTGAAAGCATTTACCTGTTCTGCCATTCACAGGAGGATTTGGAGAATCTGAAGGACATGTTATATGAAAAGATTTTAAAAATCGAGCCCGACTTTGAAGTGGAATTCAGGCAGTTTACAGGAGATAATCCTGAGTACAAGACAAAAAATCCCAATTCAGGACATGAATAAAAAAAAGATAGTTAGATGAAATAATCATCTATAAGTTTTCATTAATTATTTTTGCGCAGATATCCCTAATCTCCTCTGCCCTCTGGCCATCACGAGATTCAAGGGTTATCCTGATATAGTCTTCGGTGCCTGATGGCCTTACCAGCACCCAACTGTCATCGGCAAACGTCAGCCTGACACCATCAAGAGAGTTGACGTCGACTATGTCATCAAATGCATCCTTTAAAAGATCTTCCATATTCTCCATGACTTTTATTTTCGCTTCCTTGGAGCAGGTTATCTTTTCACGGATATTCGGATATGACGGGATTTTCGCCAAGAGTTCGGATAGCTTGCCGTCCCTTGAAACGATTTCGGCCATTCTCAAACCTGAAAGGATTCCGTCCGGACACATGCAGAAGTCAGGGTGCAGCCATGTTCCCGAAGGCTCCCCTCCGAATGAGGCATCCCTCTCGATTATGACCTCTGCAACATTGACGTCACCTACTGCAGTCCTTATGACTTCGCCTTTTACGGATTCGTCCATGCACAGGCCCGCATCGACAGTGGTGACGATATCGCCGTCGAACTGCTTTGATATCAATGCCAGAAGTGAGTCGAATGGTGAGATATTACCGTTCTCATCGACCGTTATCATCCTGTCCGCATCGCCGTCGTGAGCTATTCCAAGATCTGCTCCGATGGCAACGACTGTCTTCATCAGTGTCTGGAGGTTTTCTGCATTCGGCTCAGGGTTGCGTCCCGGGAAAAATCCGTCCGGCTGTGAGTTGAGTGTCGTCACTTCGCATCCTGCCTTTCTGAACACTAAAGGTGATATTTCGCTTCCGGCTCCGGATGCGCAGTCAACCACAACCTTAAGGCCCTCTTTAATGTCAACCATGTCCACCAGATCGTCAATGTATTTGCCTTTGATTTCCTCATTAACAGTTAGCTTGCCGACATTTTCCCATTCTACTGAAATGTAATCCTTGTTGGCATAGATTTCCTCTATCCTTGCTTCCTGTGATGAGGTGTATGCCATCCCATTCTTGTTCCACAGCTTTATTCCGTTGTACTGTGAAGGGTTGTGGGATGCCGTGAGCATTACTCCCGCATCTGCGTCGAGCTTTTCGGTGGCATATCCTACCAGAGGTGTCGGAACCATTCCAATCTTTATGACATCGACTCCGCTTTCTAAAAGCCCTGCGCATATCGCCTGGTCGAGCATCTGGTTTGTCGTACGGGTATCATATCCTATCACGACGCTGCCTTCATTTCCCAAGTAGTAGGCCAGGGACTTTCCGACATTAAGTGCAAGCTCGCATGTCACTTCCGAGCCTATAAGGCCCCTGATTCCGGATGTTCCAAACAGCTTCTTTGCAGCCATCAAACCACCTATGCTCCGAATTTATGAGCGTAGTTCATTAGGTCCATCATGATGTTCATCACGTCTGAGCCTCTGATTCTATTTAATCCTCCTTTGGCGCATGCCCTTTCAGAGAATTCCTCAACATCGTCGACCCTCACTTCAGGACCCCTTATAAGAACAGGCACAGGATCTCCTGAGTGGTTCATCACTGATATAGGGGTTGAGTGGTCGGCGGTCAGGTAGATGTAGACGTCCTCGAGCTTGATGATTTCGCTCATGACAACCTCATCGACCTTTTCTATGAATTCCGTTTTCTCCTTGGTCTGGCCGTCGTGGCCTGCCTCATCGGCTCCGTCGATGTTTATCAGGAAGAAGTCATGGTCTGAGTTCTTGACCTGGTCGATGATTGTGTCACGGATATTGTCGAGGTTAGTGTCGATTCCGCCGGTGACATCCTCCATTTCGATGATGTCCATTCCGGCAAACCTTCCGATTCCCATAATCAGACCTGTTTCGGCTATGCATGCTGAGTTCACTTCATACTTCTCGTTCAGTGACTCCACGACAGGCACCTCACCGGCTCCACGCGGAATTACTATATTTGCAGGAGGTTCGCCTTCCTCAATTCTTTTAAGGTTTACCGGATGGTCCTTGACCATTTCATATGTCTTTACAACCAGTTTATTTAATATGTCTGCGGTTCTGGCCGCTTCCGGGGTGTCGTCCAATGCCTTGACCTCTTTCGGCTTGTTTCCTTCAACCTTAGGGTCGGCATCGCTTACCTTATCGGAAAGCCCTTCGCCCCTTAAGACCAGGACAGCCCTGTGGCCGGTCGATTCCTTGAATATTATCTTCACGTCCGGATAGTCCTCAAGAACCATGGTGTTGAGAACATCCACGATTTCCTTGGTTCCTTCCTTGATTCTTCCGGCACGCCTGTCGGTCACAATGAGATTTTCGTCGGCTGTCGAGAAGTTGCACCTGAATGCGATGTCGCCGGGAAGGACCTCAACGCCTACACCGTTGGCTTCAAACGGCCCCCTGCCGGTGTATACCTCATATGGGTCGTATCCCAATATTGACAGGTGTGCAGTGTCGCTTCCAGGGATGATTCCCGGAGCGATTGAATCCATGATTCCTGTAATTCCTTCAGCCGCCATCCTGTCCATGTTAGGAGTGTTTGCAGCTTCAAGAGGAGTTTTGTTTCCTAATTCCTTAATCGGACGGTCCCCCATCCCGTCCATAATCAATATGATTCCTTTCAAAATATCACCTAAATTATAATGATATAATCTTTATGCTTAATAGTTAAAATAATTTGTTTTTATGCCCACATTGCAAAATTGATTTAAACTCGTAAAATTGTATTTAGAGAACAATATTGACTTCAAATGTAAAATAACTTTATATACTTTAAGATACATACAATCATCTAGATTTCAAATCACTGATCAATGGATGGTGAAAATTATGACAAGAAAAATTCACAAAATCTATGACGGCATATTGCGAATAATCATTTTTGCATATCTTCAGGAATTCCTAAGGTTCATTGGGGAAAATCGGGAAATAGAGGAAGTGCTGAAAGGCGATATCACCAAACTGAATGGATCAACAAAATATTGGATTTTCACTGCAAATTGAAGGACGGAACACACTGCCATATTGAATTTCAGTTTCCAACGGCATATCCTGATGATTTGGAAAGGTTTTTTGACTATAACATTACCGTGGAAGTGACATTCGGCGAGCGAACGGAAACGATTATCTTCAATTTTTCAACAAGCTCAAAAGGAGCATGCGAAAATGATATCGGCGAGACAAAAAAGTTCTGTCCGAAAACATTCTATTTGGGCGATATCGATTTTGAAAAAGAATTGGAGCTTATTCACCTCAAACTCAATTTAACACGATTGGAAAGTATTATAAATAATGAGCCATTAAATATACAATTAACTTACACTGAAGAATTGCATATCATGTTAATGAGCCTTCCTGAAAACTGCCACAACAAAAAGGAATTGTTAACAGAAGCAGTGAAACTATTGAAAAACGAACAAATATTTCATAAGGAAAAAATCGAGATAATACGCTCAGTTATAAAATTGGAGATCAATAACTTCCTAGATGAAGATGACAGGAAAGAATTTGAATGAGAGATAAAAGTGACCCACGAAACCGCAAAACTCATAAAAGAATCATTCGATTACGTGAATAAAAAATACGAAGCAGAAGCATTTGAAGATGGTATAAAAAAAGGTAGAAAAGAAGAAAAAAAAGAAATTGCAAAAAAACTGAAAGGACTACACACCACAGGAGAGATATCAAAAATCACCGGACTGAGCATCAGTGCAATACTGCTGCTCTAAAACTCCTATAATTAAACCAAAAGATGATAAAAATGGAACCTATTGACTTAAAAAACTTCTTATTGATGCATTCGACCATGCCGAGAAAAAGCATAGGGCCAGAATAGGCGAGGAAGCCTATAAAAAAGAACTCAGGGAAAGATATCCTGAAGCATATGAAAAAGGACGTACAGAAGAAAAAGAAGAAATTGCAAAAAAACTGAAAGGACTACGCATCACAGAAGAGATATCAAAAATCACCGGACTGAGCATCACCACAGTGGAATCCCTCTAGATGAGCAGAATCCCGACAATGGCACCAACGATTGTTGCCATCAGATTCACATGCTCGTTTGTTATCATTCCACGGTTTTCAAAAAGAGCACCCAGTATGCTGTCCGTAAAGCATCCGACGAAACCTGAAACGATTGATACAAAAATCACTGAAAGCGGATTAGCCACAATGCCCAAAAGATATGCCGCTATTCCGATTATCGCCGCACCGACAATGCCCGCTACAGTTCCCAGAACCGAAACCGCACCGTTGGTTCCCGGCTCCACGCTTTGAAAAGTGGTGATGAGCCTTGGATGAGAATCCAGCACACCAATTTCTGAAGCCAATGTATCGGCAGTTGCCGTTGCAATAGCTCCTATGAATCCTCCGACAAGAGGCAGGTAATATCCTCCGAATGCCGCCATGAAGCATGCAACAACACCGTTTGAAATGACGTTTTTGGAAGTCCTTCTTCCTTCGAACTGGCCGAGAGACCTTTTGTACTTTTTCGAATACTTTGTGGCGAGAAGTGACATCACAAGGAACAGCACGATTAAAAGCAGCCAGTTGACTCCAGCTGAAAAGATAATTACGATTCCCATTATGATCATGACCGCCGAGCCGAACAGGTCAAGGGATTTCCTATAATAGGTGATGAATCCCAAAATGAAAAGAAGAATCACATATATCCAGTTAATCGTTACCGCTTCAACCATAATTATCACAATTTAATTGTTTAATAATGTTTTGTTTAAAATGATATAAAAAGATTTATGAAAAAAATTTGGCCAAATTTCCTATCGAAAAATGCAAGAAAATTTTCTATCGATTTTCTTTAAATTCCATGCAATTATTTTAATGTTATCCTTCAAAGCATTGAAAATATCAATCGTGTTTTTAATTAAATTGACTCTTAGAACAAAGATGAATATAATGCAATTGTGTAATCTATATGTCCAGATTAATTTTTTAAAAAAAAGATAAAAAAGTTAGGAAATTATTTCCTAAACCTTCTAATTTGAGTTGAAACGACCGCCAATATTACCAATAGCAATAACCATAGCGGATTACTTGTCTGATGGGCCTCAAGAGCAGTTACTGCCTTTGAGCTATGTGCGACATCACCATGATCATCACCTGGGCCGTTATCATGGACGAGGATTTCGGTTACAGTATCGATTGGGTCGTATTTCCTGTCTCCATGGAAGTGTGCCATGACCTTATGGACTCCTTCAGATAATCCAGGAACGCTGAAGGTTGCCTTTCCGTTTCTGACCTTTGTGGCATATTTCTTACCTGCAACATTGATAGTCACCTTGCCTGTCGCATCCTTAGGAAGCTTGACGACCACATCGGCATCCTCACCCTGATTTATCTCATCGCCAGTGGCGCTTATTGAAGCTTTTGATTTGGATACTGTAAATGAAACGCTTTTGCTGCTTGGCAGATACTTGTCATCACCTTCATATGTTACGGTAGCCTTGTATTTGCCTGCCGGAAGTTCAGGGATGATTATTTTGGCCTTGCCATTTACGATGTCACCATAATATCCGACACCGTTGATTTTGACGCATACCCTGCCGGTCGCATCGCTAGGAACAGTTACGGTGATTACCTCATCATTTCCGACCTTGATGTTTTTGGCATCGACAGTTATTGTTGAAGGGCGCTTTTTGACCTTGAACTGGCCGGTTGTGTAATTGCCTTCGTAATTATCGTCTCCTGAGTATGTTACCGCAACGGTCTTGTCGCCAAATGCCAGGCCTTTCACATTGAATACGGCTTTTCCATCGACGATCTTGTCGGTTGAGTATTTCTTGCCATTGATTTCAATTGTAACTGTACCTGTTGCATCTTTCGGAAGGGTTACGGTTACGACTGCAGTGTCTCCAACATAGATGTCGCTCACTTTCACACTTATCGGCGTGGAATGTTTTGGAATCGTGACTGTTGAAGTGACTGTCTTGCCTCCGTGAGTATCATCACCGGAATATGTCACTTCGATTTCATGGGTTCCAGGGGTTGCATTGGTCAGCGGCACGATTGCGGTTCCGTTGACTACGGTTGCATTGTATGTCTGGTCTCCAATCTTGACCGTCACATTTCCAGATGCATTGTCTCCGACATTGACCATGACTGTGCCGTTGCCAAGGTCAATCACATCAACTGTTGTGGAGGATTTGCTGACCTTGAATGAGGTCTTGTTGTCGCTTGGCTTGTATTTGCCGTCACCGTTGTACCTTACAGTGACGTTGTAGTTTCCTTTAGGCAGTCCGTATATTCCGATCTTGCCCTTGCCTCCGCTCACTGCAGTGATGAATACGCCATCCTGCAGACTGGTGCTTAAAACGCCGTCCGCCAGGTTGAAGTTGTACTCGTCACCGTCTATTATGATTGTTATGTTGCCTGTCGCATCTTCCGGAACGATGAACGTGATGATTTCGTTCTCGCCGACATTTATGTCCTCTGCAATTGGAATGACGAATGATGGGACTTTGGATACGTTGAATGAACTTGAATTGCTGCTTGGCAGGAACTGTCCGTCGCCTGTGTAAGTCAGGTTAACGTTATATGTTCCGTTAGGCATGCGAGGTATCTGGGTGGTTCCGACACCACCGGTCACATTGACATAGTATCCGACACCATCGATATCAATAAGCACCTGTCCGGTTGCATTTTCAGGCACATGGACAGTTATTGTGACATTCTCACCCACATCTATATCCTCGATTGTGGCTGTTACCCATGAAGGGCGTTTTTCCATCGTGAGGTTTGCAACCGTATGGTTTGAGGCATAGTTGTCGTCACCAGGATATTCGACAGCTATCGTCTTTATTCCTTCAGTCAGGTTCTCTACATTGAATACTGCAACGCCGTCTTTGATTTCGACATTGTGTTTTACACCATCAATCTCAATTGTTATGTTTCCTGTTGCGTTATTAGGCACTTCTACTGTAATCACTGCAATATCTCCAACTTCAGTGACGCCGGCGGTCACAGTGATTGGGGTTTCATATTTAGGTGCCGTGACTGTTGCATTGACTGTTGCATTGGAGTATATGTCATCACCGGAATAGAATACTTCGACATCATGGGTGCCCGGAGTCACATTATCCAAATTGACAACGGCAGTTCCATTGACTACGGTGGCATTGAATAGCTCATCTCCAACCTTGATAGTCACATTGCCTGAGGCATTGCCCGGAACAACAACAACGACTGTGCCGTTTGATAGGTCAACAACCTTGATGTCGGCAGGAGTTGTCTCCATCTTGGTCACATTGAATTCTGTCGAGTTTTCGCAAGGCTCGTACTTTCTGCATCCGTCGAATGTAACGTTTACAGTGTGGTTTCCGACCTTGAGTCCTGATACCGGCAGCACTCCGTGGCCTCCGGATACGAAGACTGTGTAAGGCTTGCCGTCGACTGTTACGGTCACGTTTCCGCAGAGGTCTTCAGGAGTTTCGACGTTGATTATTGCGGTTTCGCCATATTTGATGTTATCAACGGTTACGTTGATGTTTGAAGGCACTCTTGAAACGGTTACGCTTGAAGAGTTGCTTGAATTGAGGTATTGGTCATCGCCAAGGTATTCGAGCACTACAGGATGTGTTCCGCTGGCAAGTCCAGGAATTGTTGTGTTTCCTGTGCCCTTATCAACCTTGACTGCATAAGTGTGATTGCCTACGGTGACATGCACCCATCCGGTTGCATTTTCAGGGACGCTTACAACAACCAATGCATCCTCGCCGACCTTAATTGGGTCGATTGTGGCCGTTACAGTTGAATTGCGTTTGTCCACTGTGAAGTTGGCTGAGGTGGATGTGCCGGTGTAGTTTCCGTCTCCTGAGTATTTCACATAGGCTGTCTTGTTGCCGTAGGTCAGGTTGTCGATTTCGAATCTGACAACGTTGCCCGTTACGTTTTTCGGTTCGTATTTTACGCCGTTGATTTCGATTGTCACATCACCAGTTGCGTTTTCAGGAAGCTCGACAGTGATTATCTCAGTGTCTCCGACCTTGATGTTTGTCACGTTTACGTGGAGATCGCTTTCGAGTCTTGGAATGGTTACTGTTCCGTTTGCAGTTGCGTTGGTGTAGTTTCCGTCACCTGAATATACTGCAGTAATGTTATGGGTTCCAGGAGTAACGTTTTCCAAGTCTATTACGGCAATTCCGTCGGTCACGTTTGCCGTGAAGTTCTTGCCGTCGACATAAACCGTCACATTGCCCTGCGCATCCTTCGGCAGTATGACTGTGACTGTTCCGTTTCCGTTGTCGACTATCTCCATGTCTGACAGGTTCATTCTGCCCACATTGAATGTGGTTGAGTTGGAGCTTGGCAGGTACCTGTCGTTTCCGTTGTAGGTTACGTTCACGGTCTTGTCTCCGACTGTCAGGCCAGGTACGATTACGCTTATTACTCCATCGATTACGCCGACTGTCTTGTTGAACTCATCACCGATTGTGATTGTCACATTGCCTGTTGCGCCGGTGATTACGGTAATGTTTACTGCCGCAACGTCGCCAAGAGTAATGTTTGCAACCTTGACCTCGACGGTTGAGTTGACTTTGGATACCTTGAAGTCGGTTTCAGCGGTTGCCTCAGTATAGTTGTCATGCTCGTCGCCGACATAAGTCACGCGCACTGTGTAAGTGCCTTCCTTGAGGTCTTTTGGATATGCAACAGCCGTGCCTTCAATTACATCCCTGTAGTAGACGTCATCACCGATGACTTCGATTACCACATATCCTGTAGCATTTGCAGGGACGCTGACTGTGATGTTGCCGTCATCGCCGACAGTTATGTTCTGGGCAGTCACATTGATTGTCGGAGTTCTCTGGGTTACGCTGAATGATTTGGATGTCCAGTTTTCAGTGAAGTTCCTGTCTCCTTCATAGACCACCAGGATGCTGTGTCTGCCGACGCTCAAGCCGGTCAGGTTGGCCTGTGCAATGCCTTGAGTGATTGGTGCAACGATTGGGGTTTCACTGCCATCCACATATACAAGGGCATTGCCTGTTGCATTTTCATGGACAGTGATGTTTACCGCCTCTTTGTCCCAAACCTGAATGTCTGAGACTTCCACATCAATGGTCGTGTTGGTCTGATAGACCCTGAATGAGGCCTCGCCGCTCACCTGGTTGAAGTTTTCATTGCCGTTGTAGGTTACGCTGACAGAGTATTCTCCGACTGCAAGGTTTTCTATATGCCATTTGGCGTTTGCATCATAGTTGTCAAGTGAATCGACGGAGAACCTTAATACCCAAGTCTTTTCTTCAGTCAGGTTGATTTCGGTCGTGTTGCCGTTCACGGTAATGTTAACGCTTCCCTGTGCGTCGCCTTTTGCCCTTACGGTTACGATGATATGTTCAATATCACCGTATGGAATGTCCTGAACGCTGATTTCAAGTTCAGGGGTTGCCTTTGCAACTGTGAAGTTGACCCCTTCAAAGCTGGTTGTGTAGTTGACGTTTCCGTTGTAGTCCACTCTGACAGTGTAGTTGTTAGCATACAGATATCCTGGCACTGTGAATTCGGCTTTGCCATCGACAATAGGGATGTCAGCATAGGTTTCGCCGTCTACGGTAATGTTCACGCTGCCCGTCGCATCAATGTAGACGGTTATTGTTTCCTTATCACCGAATGTGATGTTTTGAGGAACAATTGTGATGCCCGTAGTTGTCTGGTTAACTGTGAAGTTGGCCTTTGCTGTGGCCCTGTTATACTCTTCGTTGCCTTCGAAGTACAATGTGGCATTGTAGTTTCCTGCAGACAGGTTAGGCACAGTTAAATTACCTTTACCTTCTGATATGAATGCTGTGTAGTTTTTGCCGTCGATTTCTACTTTAACCAAACTTGTAATGTTATCATCAGTTTCGATTGTCATGAATTCATCGGCTCCGACCGTGATGTTGGTTGGAGTTATTGTGAATTCAGTGTCTTTTTTGGATATTGTCACATTTGAAGTTGTGGAATTAGGCAGGTACTTGTAGTTTCCGAGGTATGTTGCGGTTATGTTGTATTCCTTGCCCTTGAGACCTGTAATGTTGAATCTTGCAACGCCGCCTGTGATGTTTGCATATACATGCTGGTCGCCTATGTCAAGCAATATCTGACCGTCGGCTTCGTCAGGTACGGTCACATTGATTTGCACGATATCGCCAACGTTTGCGGCTTCCACATCAATGATAATTGGTGTTGGGTTTCTGTCGACCCTGAATGCCCCGGTTGCATTGGATCCGTAGTAGTCCTTGTCTCCATAGTAGAATGCATGCACGATATATTCGTCCTCGCCAAGATTTGGAATTGTGATTGTGAGGTTTGAAGTTGTGGTATTGTGTTCAACTCCGTTTACGAATACTGTAATGTTTCCTGTAGCGCCTGGCGTGAGCTCAAGCTCGATTGTTACGTTTTCGCCGACTGTGACGTTTACGATAGGCTTGATTGAAATTTCTGATGGGAGCCTGTCAACCTTGAATGCTCCGAATCCTACATATTCAATGACTTTTGTGCCGTTGACTTCAAGATATATTGCTTCCACAGTATAATTTCCAGCATCCATATTTGGAACTGAGAGTTCTGCAGTGGATATGAGCTCTCCTGGAGTGATTGAAACATTGGTGTCGTTTATCACATTTCCTTCGCTGTCTTTTACGATGATTCTCACTTCGCCAGTGTGGTTTCCATTGATTTCGACGAGGATGTTTTCAGTTCCGCCGGCACTGATTTCCTCGGTTTTAACTGTGAGGTTCTTGCCGTTGGAGTAGACTTCAAATTCTGTAGAGTTTCTGCTTTCAAGATACCTGTCGTTTTCGAGGTATCTGGCAGTCACGTTGTATATTCCGATTTCAGGAGTTTCAAGATGGAGGATGCCTTCGCCCTCATTTACAAATACTGTGTAGGTAGTGTTCTTGACTCCGTCGTCGATTGTCACATTGACCTTTCCGGTTATGTCGTCAGGAGCGGTGATTATGATTGTCACATCACTTCCGTTGACGATTGCCTCACCTTCCCTTACTTCAACATTGATGAATGAATCCAGTTTGGATACTGTGACGCTTTCGGTGACATTGTTGCTTGGAAGGTATTTCTCATCACCGATATAGGTTACATAAACATCATAAGTGCCGCTTGGGAGGTCAAAGATAGTGACATTTCCTTTTCCGTCTGTCAGATTTACGGTGTAGTTTATGTTGTTGACTGACACAATCGCATATCCTTCTGCATCATCAGGCACGGTGACGTTGATGAATGCTCCGCCTGCGACAGTGCAATTTGTAACGTCAACGTTTACGTATGACCCGCGTTTGGAAACTGTGAAGTTTCCGGTTGTAGTGTTTTCAGTGTAATTGTCGTTTCCGGCATAAATAGCTACAACTGTCTTGTTGCCGTGTTCAAGACCGGACACTTCGAAGTATGCGATTCCATCTTCATATCTTTCTCTAGTATAAGTTTTGCCGTTGATTTCGATTGTCACATTATCGCTAGGTGCAGTCACATTGATGTATGCGACATCTCCGACCAGTATGGAATCGACATCGATGACAATCGGTGATTCATGCTTGAATACCCAGAAGTCGGCGATTGCATATCTTGGACCATATTTGCCGTCTGTGAATGTGACGTTGACTGTGTGGTTGCCGTAAGGCCTGGTCACATTCAATTGTGCAATGCCTTGTGAGATTGTTGCATTTCCTGCGAATTTGCCGTCCACATATATGGATACATTGCCTACTGCATCTGCAGGAACTCTGACGACGATTGTGCTGTTCAGTCCGACTTCGGTATCGTTTGCGGTTACATTGATTTGATAGCAGCTTACCTTGTCCACTGTGAGTCCTTCTGTGAGTGTTACAGCAGCAGCTTCTGTGTAGTTGTTGTCTCCTGCATATTCTGCAGTGATGTTATATTTGCCTGAAAGCAGTTTGTCAATTGTGAAGATTGCAACTCCATTTTCAATAGTTGCATTGTATTTAGTGCCATTGACGGTAATTGTAATGTTTCCGGTAGCGGTATCATTGATTCTCACAACTATTGTGGCGTTGGTGTTTGCATCAACCACCTGAGGCACATCAATAGCGATTACAGGAGTAGCCTTGGCAACATTGAAGTCTTTGGATGTTACATTTGTATCATATCCGTAGCTTCCGCCGTATTCGGCATGGACAGTGTAGTTTCCGGCAGGCAATCTTACGGTTATGTTGACCTTGCCGTCGACAATGCCGTAGGTGCCGATTAGAGTGTCGTTAATCTTGATTGTGATTGATCCTTCAACGCCATCATCGACGTAAACGACAATGTTTGAATCGTTGCCGTATACCGTATCATTCACGTCAATCATCAGGTTGGCTTTCGCCTTGGATACAGTGAAGTGTTCGATATGTGCAACGTGAGTGTAATTGTCATGGGCATCGCCGTGATATCTGACGGTTACCTTATAGTATCCTTCCTTCAGATTCTTAGGATAGACTGCAGCCTGGCCATGGCTTACATCACTATAATAAGTTCCAACGCCCTTAACCTCAATTTCAACATATCCGGTAGCGTTTGAAGGGAGATTTACAGTAATGTTTCCGTCCTGACCTACAATAATGTCATGGGCAATGATTTCCATTGAAGGTGTTCTCTGCAGGACTTTATAGGTTTCCATTACCTTGCTTGATGAGAAGTTTCCATCACCTTCATAGAATACCCATACGACCCTTTCGCCTACGCTGTTTTCAGTGATGTTGAAACTGGCCGTACCGTTAATGATTCTGACATAATGGTTAATGCCGTCAATATTGATTGTCAAGGTGCCGTTCAGGTTTCTGGCCACATCGCCGGTTGAATTTCTGACTTCAATGTTTATGTATTCCTTATCCCAAACCCAAAGTTCATGAACATCGACAACCAATGATGTATCCATTGGAGATACCCTGAATGTTGCAGTTGCCCTGGATTCGGTATAGTTCTCATTGCCGTTATAAATCACTTCAACATTGTAAGTGTTTGCAGCCAAATTGGCAAGTGTTATTTGGGTGGAGTTATCCTCTAAAACCCTATAATCTTCAATGGTTTTGCCGTTTACCTTAATTGTCACATTGCCTGTGGCGTTTACATGGATATTGATATTTTCAACATCGCCATAGACAATGTCATAAACATCAACTGTGACGGTTCTGCCTGCCTTATAAACAGTGAAGTCCTGTTCTGCGCTTGCGGCAGTGTGGTTGGCATCACCTGAGTAAATTGCTTTTAAGTTATAGTTTCCTGCAGCCAAATCGCTTATAACAAATTCTACCCTTCCGTTGTTTACAGGTTTAGGATCTCCGTATGGAGTTCCGTCAATTTCAATGGTCACATTACCTTCAGCGCAGTTGATGAGGGTTACAACGACAGGAACTGATTCGCCGTATGTTACGTTTTCAACGTCAATGACGATTTCCGGAGTTGCCGGAAGCACATTGAATTTGGTAGAGGTAGTGTTGTTGTTGTATTTGTCATCGCCTGGGAATACAACAGTGACGTTATATTCGCCGACAGGCAATAGAGGAAGCTCAAGTATTGCAGTGCCGTTGCTGATTCTTGCGAAGTATTCCTCATCATTGACGAATATGGATACGACTCCTACAGTGTCGTTTAAAAGGGTAATGTTTATTACCTCATGCTGGATGTGGGTAATGTTTGTGGCATTGGCCTCAATTGTCGTGTTGTACTTGTGTACCCAGAATGTAGCGTCATTACTGGTTGGTATCAATTGTTCATTACCGTCATAACATACTGTAATGATTTTACGTCCTTCCGGCAATCCTGTTACGTTAAAGTAAGCTTTTGAATCATTTAAAAGCAGGATATATTTATCGTTGTCCAGATATAGGGTTACGTTACCCGTTGCGGTATATTCCGGAGGAGTGATGAGAGTAATATTGATATAAACAGTTTCATCAACCATGATGTCATATGCGCTTACCTGAATGTCAACTATGGCATCGGCTTTTTCACGTACGACCACAGAAGTTGAATTGACTGAGGCATTGTAATTATGGTCGCCATTATAATACGCGATTGCAGTATAATTTGAAGGAAGCAGCTTTTCGATTTTTACAACGCCATTACCGTTAACAAGATGGACGACTGCGGTTTTAATAGGAGTTGCAGAAACTTGGCTATAAATCTCAATGAGCACATCTCCCTCAGCATCCTTATAATAGATGCCGTCATAGTCATCGACAATTGTGACATTTAGATATACATCATATCCCAGGTCATCATAGGTGATTGTGATGTTGGATTGTGCCTTAACCACATTGATTGGAATTGTTATATTGGCTGCATCATAGTATCGGTCACCCCAGTATCTCAAGGTGAGGTTATGTTTGCCAACTTCCAGGTATCTGTCACCGATTAAAGTGGAAATATTATTGAGCATTCCTCTACTGTCTTCGATAGTGATGTTTGCTAAGAATGTGTCATTGTAGTAGACTGAAACTATTCCTCTTGCAGCATTACCGGTTGCATTATGAGGAACAGATATAGTTACATCAACAGTTGCATTTCTGTGGTATATTACATCCAATGCTGAACCATCCATATTGACTTTTTCTCTTGAAGTATTCGTGATTTGAGTGTAGTAGTCCTCATTTGTAAGGCGTGCAGTTACATAAACATGTTCAAATGAGCTTAATTCGAAATCTGCAGTAGTCAAGTGGAGTCTGCCATTATCAATTGTTGCAAAAATGTCATTTCCGACATTCAATTTATTGTTATCATCATCAAATATCTCCACGATAATGCCTATACCGACTTCAGGGGTGGAAGCGGCTGCAGCATTCTTTAAGGTTCCGGTGAATGTCGATACCTTACCAGATGATGTGGTATTCTTGTCCCAATAATCCACATTGGTACAGGTTATAGTGCCTCCAGTAGCATATATTGCATTTATGTAATTGTCCCATCCTTCAAATAGTATGTCGATAGTTCCGGCAACCCTATCCAAGTCCAAATTAAGCTTGGAACTATTTGCCCTATTTTCAATAAGTTCTGAATTTCTTAATGTGAATGATTGTGTTGCATAGATTGCTGAACCCTGATATGCCTTGTTTGATGTGAAATTGGTTCCGTCAATAACAAGTCCTGTTTTTTCAACATATATTGCACCACCTAAGTTGGCAGTGTTATTGATGAAATTGGCATCAGTTAGTTCAAGAGTCTTATAAGAATTATCAGGGGAGTAGTAAATAGCACCACCCCTATTAGTTGCCTTATTATCTATGAAAGTACAGTTATCAGTTATTTTAATGGAATTTCTAGTTAAATAAACCGATATTGCTCCACCCTGATTAGCGGTGTTGTTAATGAATGTATCATTTTCAAACCATACATAGTCACATTCTTTGACTTGAACGGCTCCTCCACCATAGATGTTTTCACCAACGGCTTTAGCAACGTTGTTTCTGAATGTAGTATTGACAATTAAAATATTAGGTTCCGTGTAGTAATTCTTATTGGATTGTATATACAATGCTCCTGCTTCCTTAGCAGATGAACAGTTCTCAAACAGACAATTGCTTACGGTATAATTTTTTTCAGCTCTTAAATACATGGCTCCACCTTGAACCCAAACCTTATTTCCTTTAGTGGTAAGATAATTGCCGATGAAATCACAATGGTCAATCAGTATGTGATAACTTTTATCCCATAAAACAGCTCCACCATCAGCCTTATCATTATTGGCTTGAACTGAATTATAATAGAACTTGGAATTTTTGAGAGTACCGTACTGTCCATTTTCAGAGAAGTAAAGGGCTCCACCACCCTTAGTATTTAAACTGGTAATTCCATGAGCAGTATTGTTTGTAAATATACAACCGTCAATGGTATTATATTGAGAAGCAGATCCGCCGGCCCAAAAGATGGCTCCACCATTACCATCTGCCAGGTTATTGGTGAAATTAGAATTGTATACGCTAGCGTGTAAACCGGTGGCATACACTGCACCACCATGTTCACTAGCATAAGAATCATTGGCTGAAGAACCATTTATAAGTGCATTAGCACCATTAATGTAGATTGTACCGCCTGTTTTTGCATGTGAAGACTCAAATTGAGAATCCGTAATGTTAGCATACTGACCTTCAATATAAATAGCTCCACCTTCACCAACAGTTGTTAACACAGTTGAATTCTTGAAAACAGATCCGACAATGGTGGCATTATCTTTATTAATATAAATAGCTCCACCACAAGGGTTACCACCATCATATGTTCCGCCAGTAATGGAAGAATTAGTGAAGTTGGAATCTTTTACTTTAGCATTGGCCCCATCAATGTAAATAGCTCCACCACGGAATTTAGCAGATGAATCAGCAAAATTGGAACCATCAATTAATGTATATTCACCATTCACATAGATAGCACCACCTTCAGCACCAGTTTTAATATTTGCCTCGTTTTTGGTGAAGTTGGAACCTTCAATGACTGCATTGTCACCATTTACATAGATTGCTCCACCTTCACCTTTTGCAGTGTTCTGGTCGAAAGCAGAACCTATAATAGCAGTGTATTCGCCGTTTACGTAAATGGCTCCTCCCTGAGAACCGTCACTGCTTACTGTACAGTCAGTGAATTCGGATTCCCTAATTGTGGTATTCGTACCGTTGATGTATATGGAACCTCCATAACGGTTTGACCTTGAATGTTCGAAGCTTGAATCTGTAATGTTAGTACCCCTACCCTTAATATAGATGGCTCCACCGCGAGCCTCATGGTTGTTGTCGGCATGAGTGTTTGTGAAGTTGGAATTCTCGATTGATGTGAAGTTTCCGTTTACCATTATCGCTCCACCACCGTTATCCACAGAACCGAATGCATAGGTGGTGTCGAATGTTGAATTTACGATTCTTGCATTTTCCCCATGCACATAAATGGCTCCACCGGATAATGTAGCGTTCGTATTCTCGAATCCTGCAGATATTGTAGCGTTTTCTCCTTCCACATAAATAGCTCCACCGCGTATTGCATTGGAATGGTCTATGGTACAGTTGTCTATTACAGTCTCATTACCCAGAATGTAAATTGTACCACCATAGTGGGATGCATTGTTGTGGCTGAATTCAGTTTCAGAGATAATTACATCATTACCTGTGATGAAGAGTGCTCCACCATCTATTTTTTCTTGGTTGGAGCCTTCAGCATATGAAACATTGTTGTAATTGAATTCTGATTTGGAAATGGTTACATCATCACCTGTCAGACAGATTGCGCCTCCTCTGGAGCTGGACCCATTGAAGCTTAAACCGTGGTTATCAGAACAGATAATTCCATCGATGGTACCGTGATCACCTGACCAGTAAATGGCTCCACCGTCATCACCTGCGAAGTTATGGGTGAAATTGGAGTTGTACAGCTTACCTCCATCACCTGAAATGAATAATGCTCCACCGTCATTCGTTGCATTAACATCTTTAAAGTCTGAATTTTCAATTGCAGCATCATCACCGGAGATGTAGACTGCTCCACCGGAATATGCAGTGGTTTGAGTTACATGTGAATCCCTGATTACGTCCCTATCACCGGAGATGTAGACAGCACCACCCAATCCATATGCCTTAGGAATGACCACATTATCCATGACAATGTTGGCGAGATTATCCAATTCGTCCCTGGTGTCTTCAATGCCCTTGAACAATTCATCTAAAGCATTGTTTGACAAAGTTGCATTTATTACAGTTAAGGTTTGGTTAAGTTCATCCAATAAGCCTGAAGTAAGATTGAGGGCAGCGAGATTGAACTTGTTTCCAAGGAATATGTTTTCCGCAGCATCTTTGATAGATTGCAGGGCATTTTCCAAATCAAGAATTGTTTCTATTGGAACTCCTTGAGATTCAAGGGTATCCAGGTTGGCAATCATTGAATTGATTTTATCCAAAATGCTTTCAGGAATCTTCAAGCTTTCGTCAATGATTGCAAGGGATTTCAGCTCATTTTCAGTATCATTAACATAGTTGAATAGGGAGAGAGTGTTTTCCTTATATTCCTCTGGAGATAGGGTTGCATTAATTTGAGCCAATGTTTGATTCAATTCATCCAGCAATCCTAATGCAATTGTGATATTGGTTGAGTTGATTCCGCCCTTGGCGGTTGATACGTTTTCGATTGCTTTTCTGATATTCTTCAATTGGGATTTAATCCTTTCAATGTCTTCCTGTGAGATATGTTCGCAGGTCATGTTGCTGATAAAGACAATCATTTCATCAGTCTTATTCAACAAGTCCGCAATATGTTCCTCATAATAATCGGAATCGATGTGAGGAACATAATTGTCCATACCTGACACTGATGAGTCAGTGATGTTTACGGAAATGACCGCATCGTCACCTTCAACATGAATGGATCCACCGTATACTGAAGCGTTGACATTGCTGATTTGAGTGTTGTTGATTTTAGCCTCGTTACCTTCAATGTAGATGGCACCACCGTTTATTGCAGTGGAATTAGTGATTGTGGAATCGTCAAGAACGGACCTGTCACCCTGTACATAAATTGCTCCACCTTCACTTGGAGCGGTACAGTTGTCGAAGGTACAGTTCCTGATTAATGTATCGTCACCGAGGATGTATAGCGCACCTCCATCTGAAATACCTATGGTTGAGTTCTTGAATACTGAATTGGTAATGTTTACGTGGTCTCCTGTGACGAATATTGTACCTCCGAGCAATCCGCCGTAGCTGTTTGTGAATGTTGATTTGTCTACGGAAACATCTGAACCGGTAAGACAGATTACTCCTCCCTTGGTGGAGGAACCTCCGCCTGCACCAGTACCTAAACCGTGGTTCAGGTCACATGTGATGTTGTAGATTATACCATGGTCTCCTTGCCAGAAGATTGCTCCACCGTCGTCCTTTGCAGAGTTGTTGAGGAATGTGGAGTTGTGGATTTCACAGTAGGTACCGTTCAGGTAGATTGCACCACCGTCGTAGTTGATTGTATGGTTGATGAATGTGGAGTTTATCACTATACCTCTGGTTGCTCCTGATGCATAGTAGATTGCACCACCGTCACGATGAGCGTGGTTGTGGTTGAATAGGGAATCTATGACATATCCGTCTCTTGCACCCACATCAAATGCGATGGCTCCACCGTGTCCTGTGAGAGTGTAGTCCACTTTGGTATCAGGATTTGCATCGTTTCTTTCTTCCCTAAAGTTTTTCCATGTGTTGTTTGCAGTGCCTAATGCAGAGTTTTCTTCAAAGACACATAATTCGAATGTCACGTTTTCGTTGTCCTGCAGGAAGACAGCTCCACCACGGCCCGCTGCAGTACAGTTGATGAATGTTGCATTGTAGACATAGATGTGGTCTCCTGTGAACATGATTGCACCTGCATCTCCACCGGTTGTGTTTGTATCCCAGTGGCTTGCATCCCATCCTGCATATTGAACCTTGTGGTCCTCACTTTCTTTGAGGGCGCCTCCGAATGCAGTGGCATTGATGATTGTGATGTTGGTCATTTCACCGTAGTCACCGTCATAGTAGATTGCACCTGCTGAACGTGCAGCCCTGGTGTTGTTGAAGGTACAGTTTATAACCTTACCGTAGTTAGCACCAGCCAGCCAGTCAAGACCTCCTCCGTTGCCCTGCATGTATGCTCCTCCACCACGGCGGGCGGAATCTGAGTTTATGAATATACAATGGTCGATGATACCGTGGTCTCCTCCCCATATGATAGAACCACCGTCACCGCCGAAGTATTCATCGGTTGCCCAGTCGGTAGGGGAAGAATCGGTTGAATCCGTTTCGGTATGCTTTAACCATGCGTATTCATTTACAGGGTCAGGAACAGTTACGTACAATTCATATTTGACGTTGGTTTTGCCATCTTTGGTTACAAGGACATATAATTGGTCGAGTGTGGATGAATCAGGTGTCGGCAAGTGAGTTACCTCATGAACTTTGCTTAAAGATGTGAAATTGACATGTTCTGTGTCGATAGCGGTACCCAATGCCTTGTTTCCGGTGAAGTTACAGTAGCTTACATTACCTTCGCTGCCGTCCCATGAGAATGCTCCACCGGATCTTTTGGCTGTATTGTTTATAAATGCGGAATTGTAGATTGTGGCCTGTGATGATCCATATGCGAAGCTTATTGCACCACCGTCACATGCAGCGGTGTTGTTTATGAATATGGAGTTTTTGATTGTACCATTTGAAGCACCCAGGTCGAAACCGACAGCTCCACCGAGACCTGTCTTCCATTCGTTGTGTCCGCTTTCATTATCTCTTGGATTATTATAGGTGTTGTTTGCAATGCCTAAAGCCCTGTTGTTTTCAAATCTACATGCATCAAAGGTCACATTGTCATTGTCCTGCAGGAACACGGCTCCTCCACGGCCGGCTGCAGTACAGTTTGTGAAAGTGATATCTTTGAGGGTTGTATGGCTTCCGGTAATCATGATTGCTCCCGCATCACCACCAGTCGTATTTGTGTCCCAGTGACTTACGTCCCAGCCTGCAAAGTGAACCCTCTTATCGTCGCAGACCTTAAGAGCTCCGCCGTATGCGGTTGTATTGATTAATGTGATGTTTACCATTTCACCGTAGTCACCGTCATAGTATATTGCACCTGCTGAACGTGCAGCCCTGGTGTTGTTGAAGGTACAGTTTATAACCTTACCGTAGTTAGCACCAGCCAGCCAGTCAAGACCTCCTCCGTTGTGTCACATGGTCACTTCCAAGCATGTATGCTCCTCCACCACGACGTGCGGAATTGGAATATATGACGTTACAGTGGTCTATTACACCACGGTCTCCTTCCCAGAGGATGGAACCTCCGTCACCACCGTAGTAATAATCGATTGCCCAATCGGTTGCGGAAGGTTCGGTTTCATTGGTTTCAGCATGGTTCAGCCATTCATATGTGCCGTTTTCGTTGCGGATAGTGATGTATAATGTGTATTTGGCCCTTTCATCACCGTTGTAGTCAATGAGGACATATAACTTGTTGAATGTTTCTGCGCTTGCATTCGGCAAGTCTGTTACGTTGATTACCTGTGAAAGGGATGTGATGTTTGCATGGTGTGTATGGATAATTATGCCTAAAGCATGGTTTAGAGTGAAGTTACAGTAGCTTACGTTACCTCCGATACCGTTCCATGAAATCGCTCCACCACTGTGCATTGCGGTGTTGTTTATGAAGTTGGAGTTTATTACTGTACCGTTACGTGCGCCTAGATACCAGTTGATTGCACCGCCGTCAATACCTGCGGTGTTGTCGATGAATGTACAGTTGTCGAACTTGGTATCCGTACAGAGACCCATGTCACTGCCCTGAAGGTATACTCCACCACCGTTGTTTTCGGCGAAGTTGGTTTCAAAGGTACAGTTTTTAACAGTACCATGGTATCCTGTCCACATGATAGCTCCACCATTACCTCCATAGGTTTCATTTCCATAGGAGTCGTTGTACAATACCTGACCCAATGCCCTGTTGTTTGTGAAGTTGGAATCTTCTATTGTACCGTTTCTACCGAACCAGAAGATTGCTTGAGTGCGCCTCTGTACCAGTCGATTGCACCACCGTTTACGCCTGCAACGTTGTCCGTGAATCTAGAATCCGTGACCGTCACATTTTCACAGTTACCATATTTCAGACTTCCCTGCAGGAAGATGGCTCCACCGTTGACCTTAGCGTCGTTCTTGTCGAATGTGGAATTTTCGACCGTACCGTTTGCACCTGTCCACATGATTGCTCCACCGTGGCCACCGGTAGTGTTTTCACCGAATGAATTTATTGCACTTGCATTGCCCAGCGCATGGTTGTTGGTGAATTTGGAGTTGTTTACAATACCCTGAGTACCGAACCAGTATATTGCACCACCAGAACGTTTAGCGGTGTTGTCGACGAAAGTGGAATTGTCCACAAGACCGTTGAATGCACCTTCGTTCCAGTCGATAGCACCACCGTTGGTTCCAGCAGTATTGTTCTTGAAGTAGGAATGCCTGAATTCCGTATCTGTAGCGTTTTCCTCTTCACTGGCCTGCAGGAATACAGCTGTTATTTACAAAGTTACAGTATTCCACATCACCCAGTGCACCGGACCACATGATTGCACCACCGTCACCACCGGTAGTGTTATCACCCAGAACACTGGTTGCATTGACTTCACCCAATGCGCGGTTGTCATAGAATTTGGAATATCTTACGGTACCGTTGTGACCGTTCCAGAATATTGCACCACCGCTGCGCATAGCTGTGTTGGCGATGAATGTGACATTGTCAACAATACCGTTGTGGGCACCTTTGTTCCAGTCGATTGCACCACCGTTGGTTCCAGCAGTATTGTTCTTGAAGTAGGAATGCCTGAATTCCGTATCTGTAGCGTTTTCCTCTTCACTGGCCTGCAGGAATACAGCTGTGCACCGGACCACATGATTGCACCACCGTCACCGCCATCGGTTACAGGGCCTAAAACGCTGGTTGCATTGACTTCGCCCAAAGCATGGTTGTCATAGAATTTGGAATATCTTACGGTACCGTTGTGACCGTCCCAGAATATAGCACCACCTGAACGTTTGGCTGTGTTGTTTACGAAAACACCGTTTTCCACAAGACCGTCATGAGCTCCGGCATGCCAGTCAAGTGCACCACCGTTAGTGCCTGCAACATTATTTTCAAAGTAGACATTGGTGAATGTAGTGTTTTCACAGTTACCATGACTGCAGTTCTGAAGGTATACTGCACCACCACGACCACCAAAGTCATAGGCACTATTCTTCATAGCTTCATTATCAATGAACCTACAGTTATCGACAGTACCAAGCAGTGTTGCTTGTGAAGTTGGAGTCAAGTATCCTACCATTATGACCAGACCAGAATATCGCACCACCATTGGAACCTGCAGTATTATGGGTAAAGGTAGAGTTATATACATTACCGTCATGAGCACCATCATGCCAGTCAAGTGCACCACCATTGACACCTGCAGTGTTGTTGATGAATGTACACCATTCAAATGTAGTATTGGTACAATTGTCATGAGTACAGTTTTGCAGGTATACTGCACCACCACGATTATCAGCACTGTTATTGATAAACCTACAATGGGCAACAGTACCATTTACACCAGACCATATGATGGCACCACCATCACCAATATTACCATGAGTATCAGTAATAGTACCCTTAGCAGTATTGTTGGTAAAGTTGGAATCATGTATCTCACCATGGTGACCTGCCCAGAATACTGCTCCACCATTACCACTAGCCCTATTGTTGGTGAAAGTGGTATTGTATATATTACCATCATGAGCACCTTCCTGCCAGTCAACTGCACCACCATTAAGACCTGCAATATTATTATTAAAGATGGAATTTGATACAGTGGTATTTGTACAGTTTTCCGTAGAGTTACCATGCAGGAATATTGCTCCTCCACGCTGTTTAGCTTCATTATGTATGAACCTACAGTTATCGACAGTACCATTACTACCTACCCATATCACAGCACCGCCGTCTCCACCGCCAAGTACGCCTCCGAACTCGGAAATCACATCTCCGATAGCAACATTGTCAGTGAAATTTGAATCTCTAATTGTTCCGTCATGACCGCTCCAATGTATAGCACCACCACTGCGTTTGGCAGTGTTGTTGGTGAATGTTGAGCTGATCACTTTTCCGTGTGTGGAACCATAACGCCAGTCAATAGCACCACCGTTTAAGCTGGCGACATTTCCATTAAACTCACAGTTCTCAATTGTACTCTTGGTACTGTTGTCAAGGTATATCGCACCACCATGCTCTGCGGCAGTGTTATTGATGAACTTACAATCAATAATGGTCAATACTCCATGTGAACATATAGACCCTCCATTACCTGAAGCATTACCATTGATGAATGTAATTCCTTTTAATGTAACGGCAACTCCGTTACTTATATTAAATATTCTGGCCTGATTGCTACCATCAATTATCACTTTACCGTTACCGTCTATGGTAGTGTCCTTATCGATGAGTACTCCCTCTTTCAAGCCGGAATCCGAGCTGCCGTAAGTATAATTCTTAGTTAAATTGACTTCTCCGCCATCTTTTACTGCATCCTGCAAGTTAGTAAATGAGTCTGCATCTTCACTTCCAGTCAGCAGCGAATCATCTGAGTCAGGAAGTGAATATGAAGAGACATCACTAACGGCTATACTATCATCATCTGTTGTATTAAGGTCACTTGTGGCCGCAACGGCATGAAGTGAGAAGATACAACACATGATTAAACATATAATAAATATCTCTTTTCTATTCATAATACACCTCCCTCCCACATTTTTTTGACATAAATTTTTTACATCAATAGGGAGAGTCTACGGTGATATGTATATAAGTTGATGGAAATATATAAACTTTAATATTTGAATTTCAACGAAAAAATTGAAATGTTTATATAAAATACCTAAAATAATAAAAAATCATCACATTTCATTTCAAAATTTGAATAAAATAACAATATTGAAAACAGTAAAATGCATAGATGATTTGGCATGATTTCTCAAAGAAATATTACTTTTCATAAAAAAAACTTGCAACTGGTGCAGATGATCTTTCTTGATTAAATGACAAGAATATACAATAGAAAATAAGTAATGAAAATGGAAGCGAAAAACTTCAAAAATCTAAATTTGATTGGCAGCTCAGAATATACAATAGAAAAAAAGTAATAAAATGGAAGTCGTTAAACTTCCAAATCTAATTTGATTGACTATTTCACTTTCACTTTACCTTTTACAGTATTTGTAACATAGGTTGCAGTGAATTTGTATTTTTTGCCTTTCTTGAGTTTTTTGGTAACTTTACCTTTGATTGTGACTTTGGCAATACCTTTTGAATTGGTTTTGGCAGTGTACTTCTTGCCGTTCAACTTAAAGACTATCTTTTTGCCCTTGATTGCCTTTCCGTTGGACCATTTGAGTTTGGCCTGAAGGACAAGTTTTTTGCCTTTCTTGACTTTAACTGTGCTTTTAACCAATTTGAGAGTCTGTTTCACTACAAGCTTGTTAGTGACTTTAGTCTTCTTGTATTCTGCAACAACCTTATAGGTGTTTGGATTCAATTCTATCTTGAGTTTTGCATAACCGTTCTTATCAGTCCTTACGGAGTAATGCCTGCTGTTTACGAATATGTCTACAAATTCTCCTTCACCTACTGGTTTGCCGTCATCACCGATTGCCCTTACAACGAAGTACTTGCCGCTGTAGAAGTCCATGGTAACGTCCTTGTTTTCAACCAGACGTTTTACGATTGTGACTTTTGCAGTGGTTTTCTCACCGGTTGCAGGGTTTACAGCAGTTACGTCATGGCTTCCTACGCCTAAACCGGCTTTCAGGTATCCGATACCCTGATCATCGGTCTTGACAGTGTAGGTCTTGCCGTCAACTATGAACTGCACTTCAGTGTTCTTGAGCAGGTTTCCGTTCTTGTCAAGGAACTCAGCCTGATAGTCATATGGACTGTTCCATCCTCTTGACATTTGGTCCTTGGAGTTGATTGACTTGAATACTGTTACAGTAGTGGTTACTGTTTTTGATTTATATTTGTCGTCTCCGCTGTAGATTACTTCAACATCATGTGTGCCTTCGCCTATGCCTGAGACATTAATGATGTTTTCTCCGCCGGTCACGTTCACAATCTTGGTGGTATTACCAATTTTGACTGTCACGTTACCTTCAGCGTCGTCAGGAACTGTTACCTTGACGACCACGTCATTGCCGACAACGGTATTGTCCACATCAACTGTCACCTCACTTGACGCCTTTTCGGCCTCGAATGTGGTTGAGGATTCGTTGCCCAGGTACTTGTCATCACCAAGGTATGTTGCCTTGACTGTGTATTGGCCGGATTTCAGGACAGGAATTGTGATTGCATTTGTCTTTGTAATGTTGATTCCGTATTCTGTTCCGTTGACATCAACGATGACATATCCTGTAGCATCACCAGGCAGACCGGACACAGTGATTGTCACTTCGCCGGTTGACTTATTAACGACAGCTGAAACTGACATCGAAGCATCGTTCTTGTATACAGTGAACGGTGCAGTTGTGGAATTGAATTCATAGTTATCGTCACCTTCATATGTTGCAACAACAGTCTTGTTTCCTGCATTCAGGCCTTCAACATTGAATGTTGCCTTTCCGCCTTCGACTTTGGCGGTGTGGTTCACGCCGTTTATTTCAATAGTTACATTGTTTGTGACATTTCCGGATACATATACGATGACTTTGACAACATCTCCGACAGTTGTGTCCTTGACCTCAATGGATATTGGAGTTGAATACTTAGGAATGTGGACCAGTTTGGTGGTTGTCACATTCATGCCGTTCTCATCAGTGAATGTCACTGTAGCATTGTAGGTTCCAGGAGTTTCATTTACCAGATCAACAGTTGCAGTGCCGTTCTTGACGGTAGCATTGTAGATATTGTCTCCAATCTTGACGGTTACATTGCCTGAGGCATTGTTTGGAACGGTTATAGCGACAGTTCCGTTTCCTAAATCATCGACAGTTACTCCGTCAGTAGGTGCTGCAGGAGATACTTTGACCTTGGCAGTGTCATCATTTGTTGGCATGTATTTATCATCACCGCTGTAGGTTACATTCACATCATATTCGCCCACTGGAACATCGTATATTACAATCTCGTTGACTCCGCCTGTGACGTTTACGACTTTAGTGATGTCACCTATCTTAACTGTCACATTTCCACTGGCGTCATCCGGAACGGTTACGTTGACTATTACAGGCTGGCCTTCAGTGACATTTTGGACACTGACCTCAATGCTGGTTGTGTCGACTTTGGTAAC
>CACWUH010000012.1 GCA_902764015.1 uncultured Methanobrevibacter sp.
GAAAAAGCTACCAGAAAATTATTCGAAGCATTAGATATTAAATTAACTGATATGGAAGGAGCTTCATGTTGTCCTGCTCCAGGTGTATTCGGTTCTTTCGATGAAGAAACCTGGGCTACTATTGCAGCTCGTAACTTAACTATTGCTGAAGACATGGGTGCAGACATCATGACCGAATGTAACGGATGTTTCGGATCATTATTTGAATGTAACCACATGTTAAAAGAAGATGAAGATAAAAAAGCTGAAATCAACGCTAACTTAGCTGAAATCGGCAGGGAATTCAAAGGAACTATTAACGTAAAACACTTCGCTCAAATCTTAAGAGACGATGTTGGATATGAAAAATTAGCTTCCTTAATCGAAAAACCTTTAGACTTAAATGTTGCTGTTCACTACGGCTGCCACTTCTTAAAACCTACCGAAACCATCGGTATCGAAGATCAAGCTGAAAACCCATCCATCTTAGATGAACTTGTAGAAATCACTGGTGCTAAATCAGTTGACTACAAAGACAAAATGATGTGCTGCGGTGCAGGTGGAGGTTTAAGGTCCAGAGATTTAGATGTAACCACAAGTTTCACTAAAGAAAAACTTGACCACATGACTGAAGCAGGTGTAGACGCAATCGTTAACGTATGTCCTTTCTGCCACTTACAATTTGACCAAGGTCAAACTGAAGTAAACGAAAGATACGGAACTGACTTCGCATTACCAGTATTCCACTTAGCTCAATTATACGGATTAGCTATGGGATTATCTGCTGAAGAGTTAACTTTCGATGCTCAAAAAATTGACGCAACCCCTGCTATTAAGAAAGCATTAGGCGAATAGATTTAAGGATTTTCAATCCTTATCTTTTTTTATTTTTTAGGCACTGAAAACACATTTCGGTTCAGTTATCTTTCCAGATAACTGTTTTTTTTTATGGCAAATTTTTTTTGTTTGTATCTATACGAATCATTTGTCATCATGTTTATATATTATTAGGTAAATAAAATAAATTGTTATTAATTTAAAAAGGTGTAATTATGTTTGTAGCAACATTAGATGGCATATTTAAATATTCCGACCTACCCGAAGAATATGAACCTTATGTTCAGTTTAAAGCAACTATTGATAAAAGAGAACTCAAACCACGTGATGAAATTGCAATTCTAAACATTGCAGGCACTTCAACTCATCATGTTCTATTCTTGGATTCATATAGCAGCACTGCCGAAATCGAAAGGGAATTGAAAGAGGCAGACGCTAAAATCAATCATACTACTTTAAAGATTATAGGTGGACATTTATGAGTTTGCCATCAGAACAGACTTGGTTGGTTCTAAATCATCTTATAAAAGATTTAACAAAAAGGGGATATAAAATCCCTGATGGAATTAACCCTGAGATGGGAATTATTCGATCTTCAATAAGTTCATATAAAAGAGACCCGTCCCATCCTGAATTGATTAATGGTTTGGCAAAAGCAGAAATGTCTTTAAATAAGATTCAAGGAACTCTTTTGAGTATTGCAGAACAAGAAGGCGAGGAATATGTTGATTACTGGCTTGATTTGTTAAAGCAGGCCATGAGAGGAAAAAAAGTTTTCGAGTTTGCCGATTCAAAGGCTAAATTTTTGGTAAATTCTCCTCCGGGTTTAACTACAGGCAGAATCAATCTGAGAGTTCCCTTGGCTGAAGAAAGAGTTCAGGAAATTGCAGAATGGAATGGTCTTATAATTGAATATGATGATGATGTGACAGTTCAATTACATGGTGATAAAGAAGATCTTAAATTTGGATTAAAAGAAATGGGATCCTTCTTTTTAGAAGATTAATGGTGATGATATGGTTAAAATATTAGCAATTAGCGATGTTCATGGCGAAGAGAATGAAAATTTATACACTTATTTAAATAATAATGATATTGATTTAGTTTTAATTTTAGGCGATATTACTGATTTCGGGCCTCTCGAGTTTGTAGAGACCTTTATCAATAAGGTGGCTGACTGCGGCGTTGATGTAATAGCAATTCCGGGCAATTGTGACCCTAATGGAATCTGCAATGCTATTAATGATGTTGCATTCTGTCTTCACGATAACATTATTGCTTATGGTGATGCGATATTGTTTGGTTTTGGAGGGTCCAATCCGACCCCATTCGACACTCCTGGCGAAATGGATGACGATAAAATCTACAGGCATGTCTATGACTTATTGGCCAATTATGATTATGTTTACAATTCAGATGTTCCTAAAGTCAAAATTCTGGCAACCCATGCACCGCCTTTCAACACCGATGCCGACAGGGTTGAAAATGGGGAGCATGTAGGCAGTCCGGGAATCTTGAAATCCATTCATGAGTTTGAACCTCAAATAAACATATGCGGACATATTCATGAGGCCAAATCCCTCAGTAAAATTGGAACCATTACTGATGTAGCAAATCCGGGTATGCTTAAAAATAACGGGGCTGTTCTGATTGATGTTAAAGATGGCTCTGATTATGATATAAGCATAGTATCATTGGAAGAATAATTATTCTTCTTTCTTTTTTTCTATTTTTGTTCAATTTTTTTTAAAATCAAATAAAAAATTTTATTTAAGATTAATTTTAGATAATTATATTAGATATTTTGGAGTGATAATTATGATTTGGGTTATCGGAGATGTTGATGGAAAAAAATACAAAGAGCCCTTTTCTAAAGGAATTATGTCCCGTTCTTTAAATGTGGCTGATATTGGGATTGAAAGGGCCCATGATATCGCAAGCGATATTGAAGCCCAACTAGTCAAAAACAATATTACCGAGATTTCAAGTGTTGATTTGGCGGATGTTGTCATGAATCATTTGGAGTCTATTGATCCTGATATTGCCCTTAAATATAATAATTGGAGGTCTTTAAGAACTTCCAATGAGCCATTAATCATTCTTATTGGTGGAGCTTCCGGAGTTGGAACGTCTTCAATGGCGTTTGAACTTGCAAGCAGATTGAGATTAAAGAATTTAATTAGCACGGATATGATTCGTGAAGTAATGAGAAAAATCGTTTCTAAGGAATTAAGTCCGGTTATTCATAAATCCAGTTTCGATGCTCATGAAAGCGTAAGAACCCCCTCAATCAGGATAGATTCAGTCATTGAAGGATTTATCAGCCATGTTGATGTTGTCAATGTGGGCATTGAAGCAATCATTGAGCGGTCTGCTAAAGAGGGAATCAGTACCATTATAGAAGGGGTCCATATCGTCCCTGGCTTTATCAGAGAGGATTTGATGGAAAACAATAATATCATAATGTTCACTTTAACCGTTGATGATGAGGATGCACATAGGCAGAGATTTTATTCAAGATGCAGGCAGCCTTGGGTAAAACGGTCTCTTGAAAGATATATGGACAATTTTGGATCCATTAGGAAAACTCAAAGGTTTTTGGTTGAACAGGCAAAGATTCATGATACACGTATAATTAATAATGTGGATATTAATGAGACTATTGAAATTATGGTTGATGATATTCTCAAGGAATTTGGTGGTGTAGATAATGTTGAACAAGAAAGTTAAGGATATCATGACAACTGAAGTAATAACAACTACTTCAGATGTTGATGTTGTAAATGCATTCGAAAAATTGATGGAATATAAAATCAGTTCTCTTCCCGTTGTGGAAGATGATAAATTGGTAGGGATTATAACTGCAACCGATGTAGGGCATAATCTCATTTTGGACAAGTATGAATTAGGAACTAGTGTTGAGGAAATCATGATTTCTCCGGTAGTTACAGTATCTCCTGAAGATAGTATTGAAACTGCTATTAAAGTCATGAAAGAGAGCACTTCTTCTTCAGGAATTTTAAATCAGCTTCCTGTTGTTGATGAAGGCAAATTATTGGGAATTATCTCTGATGGAGATATAATTCAGGAAATATTTTAATATTTCCCCTAATTTTTTATTTTTTCAAAGTTTAAGTCATTTTAACTTAGTTACTGTAAATAATTTTTTTTCTAGAAAAAGTTTTAAATAGACTTTTTTTCATTCTTTTCTCTTTTTTTGGCACTTTTTTGATAACATTTATATAACATTAAAATCATAAATAAAGTTTGGCTAGACTGGAGGGTTAGGGGTCCTCTGTAAGCACACACCCCCTTTGGTGCAGTCGAAGTTCAAAAGGCGGCTTTTTAATGGAATGTAAGCCTAGGAAGACAATATAGAAACCTCGTCCTGCAGGATTGGTGGTGATGAAGTTTTTACTGGAGGGTAAAGACTAGTCGTCTCTGATATGGGAATGGGTCAGGCCCGGAAGGGAGCAGCTCTACTATTAACATGCAATGCTTGTAGAATCCCGGGGTGGAGTTGGATTTTTAGATCACTTATGTTTTTGCGATTAGTCCACTTTTGAACATGCCATTTATATATAAAAGATTAACTTTATTAATGAGTTTTAACATATAATTTAATATACTGTTTTTCATATGTCGGGATGGCCCAGCCTGGTACGGCGTCGGACTGCTAATCCGATGGTCTCACGACCTCCGGGGTTCAAATCCCCGTCCCGGCGCTTTATTTATCTAATTTTTGGTCATGATTGTAGGTTAATCCTATTGGACATGCATGCACCATCACGGATTTTACTTCGGGAATTTCTTTTAGGATATTGTTCTCTACTGTATGCACAATTTTATGGGATTCGTTTAGGGTCAGGTTTCCATCAACTTCAACATGCAAATAGACTGTAGCATATGATCCCAGATAGTCGACTTTGATGTTGTGTGCGTTTTGTGCATGGGGAGTGTTGTCTGCAATATTCTTTATTCTGTTTATTAGGCTTTGGGAGGGCACTTTGCCCATAATGTTATCTATGTTTTCTCGAGCGATTTCGTATGCTGTTTTAACAATCACCAAACCAATTATGAATCCGACAATCGGGTCTAAAATAGGATATCCCATATTCGATACAACAATTCCCACTAAAATCGCAATTGATGAATATATGTCTGTCCTTTGATGTTTGCCGTCGGCAACAATGGCGGGGCTTTTGATTTTCCTGCCGATATTGATGAGGTATTCGCTTACCATATAGTTGACGAATATGCCGAAAACAGCCATCAGTGCAGCATATATGTCTGGTGAGGTAATCATATTTGGATGGGTTATTCTGTAAAATGCACCTGTGATGATTTGATATGCCACTATTGCTAGAAACACGACAATAATCAATCCGCTTATGGCTTCCGCACGGCCGTGTCCGATTGGATGTTCCTTATCGGCAGGCCTTTGGCCTATATAGAACCCAATATATGCTATGACTGATGTTGCAACATCTGAAAATGTGTGGGCTCCTTCGGATACCAGTGCATAGCTTCCGCTCATCAATCCAACTGCAATATTCAAAACGGTTAATATGCAATTTGCAGCAATTGCTATTGCGGATGCCTTGGTTCCTGCCTTGGTTCTATACTCATCCATTAACTACACGCTCTTCTAAGATATCCATTGCTTTTTCTATGTTTTCATATGAATTCGCATAAGACATTCTGATATGGTTTTTTCCATTTGATCCGAATGCAAATCCCGGAACGGTGATTACACCGGCGTCTGCAGCTTTTTGAACAAAGTTCTCCTCTTCAATTTTTGGAAAGACGTAGAATGCCCCTTCCGCATTAACCGTTTCATATCCCATTCCATTTAAACGGGATACAATCAGATTTCTTCTTCTTTTGAATTCATCGACCATTTTTCTCACCTCATCCTGAGGACCGGTCAATGCTTCATATGCTCCTTTCTGTGCTGTGGAATTTGAGCATGCTATGCTGTTTTGATGTATCTTGAACAGTTCTTCGGTATGTTCATCATTTGCAGTCAAATAGCCTATCCTCAATCCAGTCATGGCATAGGTTTTTGAAAATCCGTTGATTGTAATCACATTATCGCTGTATCTTGCTGGTGAGTAATGCTTTTTATCGTAGATTATTTTTTCATAGATTTCATCTGAAATGATTAGGAAATTATGGTCCATGGATAAATCTGCAATTGCCTTGATGTCTTCCTTTTCCATCACCGCTCCTGTTGGGTTTGATGGTGAATTTAAGAAAATCGCTTTGGTTTTATCGGTAATTTTTTCTAAAACATCCTCTGCCTTTAATTTAAATTCATTTTCCATTTTGCAGTCGACGGGCACAATTGTTCCGCCCGCCAGATTGATGACAGATTCATATAATAAAAAGCTTGGGTCGGGCAGCAGTATTTCATCACCAGGTTCCATAAATGCCTGTGCGCTGATGTATAACGCTTCGCTGGCTCCGACAGTCACAATGACATTTTCCGGATTGGTGTCTATTTTGTTATCCTTTTTGAATTTCTTGACGATTTCTTCTCTTAATTCTACGTATCCCTTATTCGGACTGTAATGGGTATCATTTTCATCAATTGATCTTTTCATCGCATCCTTAATGTTTTGCGGAACATCAAAATCCGGTTCTCCAATGCCCAAGTTTATGGCATCTGGATTTGTAGCTTCAAACATTTTTCTAATCAATGACAATTCAATCAATTTGGTTCTACTTGCAGGGTTTATCATAATTCTACCTCACTTATTATAATATATATTATTATAGTAAATTTATTTTTTTCTAGTAATTATTTTTCACATGCTCCGCAATTGTAGCATGGGGATGTTTCACACCATGGTGTTTGCTTCAGGTTTCTTAATCGTTTGTGTTCATTTTTTAAAAATCTTTCGTTTATGCCGGTATCAATATTGCTCCAAGGTAGTAAATCATCAATATCATAATCCGGAGTCAATTCTCTCCATTCCTTGAGTGTGGGTTGTTTTGTTAATGATTTTTCAATAAGTGTAGAAACAGCCCTATCTCCACAAGACAGTATATATTGTATTAGTCCTTTTTTAGGACTTTCGCATTTTATGTTATAATCTTTCATTTCCTTTTTAATATATCGGGTTTTCTTCTTAATATCCTTAAAATCATAACCCTCCCATTGAAGGGGAGTATGGGGTTTCGGGATTACCGGATTCACACTGAATTTCACCCTTTTGGGATTTTTATGCATATTGGCAATTTTTTTCATATACTCGCAGAGCTCCCCGATGTCATCAAAACTTTCGCCGGGAATTCCGATGAGAAAATATAATTTGATATTGAAATCTAATTCAACTGCATCTCTTATTACTGTAAAAATTTTCTCTTCCAGTATGTCCTTGTTGATGACTTTTCTAAGGTGGCATATTGATTCTGGTGCAAGGGTTATTGTCTTGAGCCCGCTTTTTTTCAGGCTTTCCAATGTTGTCCTTGTGATGGATTCAATCCTAAGGGAAGGCGTTGAAATCTGGAATCCCTCCTCCTCAAGACCCTTGATCAACTTTTCTAAATTGCTGTAATCAGAAACTGCCGCTCCAATCAATGTAATTTTATTTAATCCAGTGTTTTTTCTATTTTCAAGAGCGATATCAATCAGCTTTTTCCAGTTCGTTTCTCTCATGGGCCTGTAGAGGTAACCTGCCATGCAAAACCTGCAGCCTCTTGTACACCCTCTTGAAACGTTCAGCATTATTGAATTGTTGAAGATGCTCTGGTAATCTTCATCATCGCTTTTGCTTATAATCGGCTGGGTGATGTGATAAGTTTCATCGAGGTTTTCCACAATGCTTATCCTTGTCTTGTTATTGAATTCGGGAATGTAGATGCCATCAATATCTAGAAAGTTTTTTAAATCCTTGCCGGAATTTTGATAAACGTCCAACAGTTCATTGATTGTCCTTTCACCTTCCCCAATGACAAAGAGGTCAATATAATCTGATAATGGCATGGGGTTTGCACTAACGCAAGGTCCACCAGCGATGATTAAAGGGTCATTTTCGCTTCTATTTTCCCGTTTCAGCGGAATTTCAGTATCTCTCAATATTTCCAGTAAATTAAAATAGTCTTCTTCAAATTGGATGGTAAAGCTTATTATGTCGAAATGCTTAAGGGGGGTGTTCGATTCAATTGATTTGATGTTGGGATAAATTATCCTCTCGCACCAGGTGTCTTCACGTTCGTTGATTAGATTATACAGAATATTATAACCCATTGATGACATTGCAGTCCTATAGATATTCGGATAGCATAATCCAAATCTTACATCGACTTTTCTGTAGTCCTTTTGGAAAATGTTCTTTTCATACAGCATCAAATCAACTTTTTTTCGGATTTTTCAATTTTCAGATTAATTCTTCATTTTCAATATAATATTTCCATTTCATGTTATTTTTACTTATCGACACAATTTTTCTTTTGATTTTAATCTAATTATTGAATATTTTTTAATTTCTGATAAAAAGTATTACTGATTTAAAATTTTTCCTTTAATCAGGTTTGGAAAATCTTAGTTTAATTTTAAGATTTTTGATTTTATCAGGTTTACTTTCACCATGTTTTTTGCTTAATTAGCTTTTTATACTTTATTTTAATCTTTTTTTCTTAATTTGAGCAATTTAAATGAGTTTTTCGCATATTGGGGTTTTAAAAACATTTATATAAGATAACAATTATAAGTGTTATCCACTCATTATGAAATACTAGTATCTAGTATAATCATATTTTGCTATAAAATTTTCGTAATGAGAACCAAGAGGTGGAAAAATTTCGATAAAAAAGAGATCATTAATGATTCTTATTGTATTGATGGTGTTCCTTGCTGTTGGAGCGGTCAGTGCGACAGAATCAATTAATGTTTCAGATACAGAAGATTCAAATTATTTAGGGGATGATGTTGATTCATCATCTGCAAATAATAAATTAGAAATTTCTAACGAGGTTTCTATCTCACAAACTAATATAGTTAATTCTCATGATGATAATTTGGGAAATTGTCCTAACGACGGAGTTCTGAATGCCAGTTCCGATTGTGGGGATGGTTATCAGGAACAGTTAACTTCCAAGGATGTTGAAGCGGCCGGGGAAAACGCTTTAGGTTCAACAAGTTCAAGTGCTGATGTTATTGCTGCTGATGGTTCAAGTGGCAATATAGTTGGCGCTGGCAGTTCAAGTGTCGTTGCCGCCAGTAAGGTATCTACAAAGTTAAAGGCCTATGATACCCACTATTCAAAATCATCTACAATTTTTGAAGTTATCCTTAAGGACACCAACGGCAATCATCTGGCAAATCAGAAGGTAATTCTTAAGGTGAATAAGAAATCCTATTCTGGTGTTACCAATGCCAATGGTGTCGCTTCGATTAGGACTGACAGTCTAAAAGTCGGATCATATACCCTTGCATTAACTTATGGGGGAAATTCCAATCACTCCCCATGCTCACTTTCAAAGAAAGTTATGGTATTGCCGTCCGTCGCAGGAAGTGGCATGACCACCTATTCCCAATCGGCCACCTACTACAAGGCCACATTTTGGAAGGATTGTGCATTATTGGCAAATAGCAAGGTTACTTTCAAGTTAAACGGTAAGACCTATACGGCAAAGACAGATAAGAATGGTGTTGCCGGCATCAAGGTCAGCCTCTATCCGGGTAAATATGCCGTTACTGTAATCAATCCACATTCCAAGGAACAGGTATCATATAACATAGTTGTTAAAAAGGAGTCAACAGAATTCAGTGCAAAAAAGACATATGTCCCTGTAAACGAAAAGGCTTCATTTAAAGTCGTATTGAAATCAAAGCATAATGTGTTGCTTAAAAACAAGAAAGTCTATTTCACTTATAACAAAAAGACTGTAACCGCACAGACTAACGAGAAGGGGGAAGCCGTTATAACTATCCCTGTTCTTGCTAAAGGTACGTATAAAATTAGTTTTAAGTATGACGGTAATGACAATTATTATTCTTGTCGAGGCAGTGCAGAGCTGGCGGTTATCAATCCGACTACGGTGCTTTCTTCTGAAGCATTGGCAATGACCTATAATGACGGGTCCAAGTTTAAAGTCAAATTGACGGATACTGATGGTAATGCCTTGGCAAACAAGGACATCAAATTCAAAATCAACGGAAAGGCTACATTTTGCAGAACCAACAATAAGGGGAATGCATGGTTCTCGTTAAAGAATGTTTTGCCGGGAAGTTATGTTGCCAAATATTCCTATTTGAATAGTGAATCCGGGGATTACAATCAGGGTTCAAATAGAATTGTAATCTCAAAAGTTGCTGCTGTTGTAAGCGCAAAAGATTTGACCATGAAATCAACCAAACCGGCGGAATATAGTGTAAAAGTCAAAGACTCTTCCGGAAAACTTCTTAAAGGCGTTTCTGTCAAGACTATTATAGGTAATGGAAAATCTTATGTCTATAAGACCGATTCAAAGGGCGTTGCCAAGGTCAAGATAAGTAAGGGCACTGGTATTTATGATATTAAGACTGTGGTTTCAGACCCGATTTACAAATCCGCTCAGGTTAGCAAACGCCTTACAGTCAAGGGAACCAAAATCATAGCGGATGACATTTTTGTCATGAACGGAAAGAAGGTTTCCTATCATGTTCTTGTAGTCAACGAAAAGAATAAGCCTGTTATGGGTAAGGATGTTGTATTCAAGTTCAAGGGTAAATACTCAACTAAGAAAAGTAATTCCAATGGTAACGCTTGGATAGATTTGTTCAAATTGTCCAAAGGGACTTATAAAATTAAGTTCTACCAAGATAATAATGTGGGATCGGCAAAGATTTATGTTGCAAAGAGAGTGCCTATTAAAAGTATTCTTTATGCATCCAAAACCGTCAACAAATATATTTCCAAGTATCATAAGCTGCCTTCATCTGTTGATATAGATGGCATTTCATTTAAAACTTCAGATTATCTGTATTTCGCTTCCAAAGCCATCATAAGCTTAAATTCTGGAAATAAAAAAGATATTCCTATTAAATTCGTCAAAAACCCAAGTAATCCTAAGGGTTCTAATAATTTGGGTTATTTGAAGGATTATGTTGGTGTTGCGAAGAACATAGTTAAAACTGCCGAATCCAATGGGAAAATGCCTAATTCCGTAAGTTCTGCTGTCGGTTCCATTGGATATAATGGATTGGTTTATACATTCTCGGATGTGCTTACCCATTATCGCAATCACAATGAACTGCCTTCCTATGTAAAGGTAAGCTCTTTTACAGGATCCTCTTCTTCATACAGCGGAGTCCTAAACACAAAAAATACAATCAAGAACTTACTGGATTATCTTGTGTCCACTGAAAACTGTGATGTTAACAATGGTAAAATCAAGGACTTGGTCTACAGGTTGACGAAAGACTGCACGAGTGAAAAGGAAAAGGCTAATGTAATTTTCGACTATGTGATAGACACGATATCCTATAGTTTCTATTATGACACCAGATATGGTGCTGTCGGAACTTTAAATGCAGGAACAGGTAATTGCGTAGACCATGCACACATTCTTGTAGCAATGTACAGGGCAGCAGGCCTTCCTGCCAGATATGTTCACGGCACATGCACTTTTTCAAGCGGAAGTACCTATGGGCATGTTTGGGCTCAAGTGTTGATAGGTGATACTTGGGTTGTTGCCGATGGTACAAGCAACAGGAACTCGTTAGGTTATGTAGCTAATTGGAATACAGGCTCATATGGCCTTAATGGTTATTACAGAAGTCTTCCATTCTAATTAACTACTTTTTTTTATTTTTTTATTTTTTTTAATTTTCTTTTTTTATAGCTATTAATTTATAGGAGTTTTATCAAATATTTACATAACAAGCTAATTAGGACATTGTTATGAATTCTAAAAAATATGATAAGGTGGCTGTAGGGGGAACTTTTGACAAGTTTCATGATGGGCACAAGAAACTGTTGTCCACTGCTTTTGAAATTGGCAATCAAATCGAAATTGGAGTCACTTCTGATGCTTTCGGAGGATTGAAAGGAGATATAGACTCCTGTAAAGTAAGAATGGCTAATCTTAAGTCCTTTTTTTCAGATAAATCTAATTTTGCAGTTGTCCCCTTGGAAGACCCTTATGGAACCACAATATATGATGGGGAGATTGAGGCGATTGTGGTAAGCGAGGAGACCGAGCCTACTGCAGTGGAAATCAATGAGATTAGGGTTTCTAAAGGAATGCCTCCGCTTGATATTGTTGTAGTTAGTTTTGTTTTGGCTTATGATGGAACTCCCATCTCTTCTACACGAATCAGACGTGGAGAGATTAACCAAAATGGGAAGTTCATCCAGTAATATAGTTAAATCACATGTTTATTGATGTATTTACATAAAGAGAGGTGGTTATATGGCAGTAAAAATCGATCCAGATGCATGTGGACACATTGCGAATTGTCCTGTACAGGGTTTATGCATTAAACTTTGTGAACAAGGCGCTATCATTGAAGAAGACGGTGATGTGAAGATTGTCCCTGAAAATTGCGATGATTGCGATCTTTGTATACAAAATTGTCCAAATCAAGCTATTTCCAAAGCATGAGGGATGACGATGTTTAATATTGAGAGAGGTGGCGAAGAACGCCGCCGATTATCTTATAAGGATAAGTATTGTGTCGGTTGCGGTATATGCGTTAACGCATGCCCCACCGATTCTTTAAGGCTAGGTCCTATTGTGCCGATTGCGCGCGGATTGATAGAAATGGATTTGGTATCCGTTAATGAGGAATCCTGCGTATTCTGCGGATTATGTTCAGTTGCATGTCCGTTTGATGCATTGTCCCTAACCATTGGGGGAACTAACATTAAAGACATAGACTCTTATCCTAAATGGGATGTCGAATCCAGAGTGCATGATGAAGACTGCATCTATTGCGGAAGATGTTATGAGGTTTGTCCTCAAGATTCCATTATCTTTAGAAGAGATCTCCCAAATCCGGTTGATTTGGTGAGGGGAGAAATGGATATTGATGATGAAAAATGCATATATTGTTCTTTTTGTGCAGACATGTGTCCTGCAGGAGCAATCACAATCAAAAACGTTCCGGCAGCGAGCAATGATTTGGTAAACAATTCAATTGAAGTAGATTTGTCTAAATGTATTTTCTGTGGAATATGCAAGAGAGTGTGTCCTGAAGATGCAATCAACCAGGTTTGCTCAACCTGCATGTACTATGACGAAATTGAAGCGGTGGAAATCACTGGTGAAACATTGATTTCGCAATCTTCATGTGTAAATTGTTCATGGTGTTCGGAGATTTGTCCAGTTGACGCAATTACAATAACCAAGCCATTTGAAGGCACATTGGAATTGGTTGAAAATGATGAGAAAGTATGTAAGGGAGATTCCTGTCATGCTTGTCTTGATGTCTGTCCATGCAGGGCTGTTGAAATTGCAGACGGAAAATCCGTTACTAATCTGGATTTCTGTAACTTGTGTGGGGCTTGTGTAAATGCATGTCCTCAAAAAATCAGAGTCGTGTCCAGAACTGCTATGAAATTGGATAACATCAATTCCGAATCCTGGAATGAAATCTTAAATTCATTATTGGATTGAAAATAGAGAGGATATCTCTCCATTTTCATATTTTATTAATTAAAAAATCTCTTTCTTTTTGTAACAAATTTCTAATATTTGTTTGAGTTTGTTCGGTTATATGGGACATATAACTTCCAACAAGGAGCACGATAACGATTAATCCTCCTACAATCAGGATCAATTCGGCACTTCCCTGTCCTTTGTTGTCAAGTCTTTTTCTATACATGGGTTCGGTTGTCAAGAATTGTGTTCCTGACATCGATGATGTCATCCTTGGCCTTTAGGCTGACATCGCTTGTGTTCATGTATGACCTGTATATTGTTAATGCAAGTAATGCTATAACAATAACTCCGCCAAACAGAAGAATGTATTCTGCGGCGCCTTGACCTGAATTTTCTTTGAAGAATTTTTTCATTTTTTTCATTTTTTTCACCAATTAAATGTTGGATTTTTTACTATATTAATATTACTATTTTAGAAAAAAGTATTACTTTTATATTTTGTCATCGGTTTTTTCCTAGTTTTTCCTATTTTTTCCCTATTTTTTCCATTAACTTTATAAATGGTTTTTAATATATTAAATAATAGTTAAATAATAGAGTGATAATATTTGATAAGGGTGAAAACGTGGGAAATACAATAAAATTAGTTTCAGGTTTTATTTTATTTGTAATTGGTATTCTCATCGCATATGAAACTGCTGCCTATAACTTGGCAGATATTCTTTTGATAGTTGGTTTGGTTATTTCAATTGTTGGAATAATCCTTATGATTAGCTATTTCATAGACTCTAATGCTGATAGAACTACTAATAAGATTAAAGAATTTTTAGAGTCCGGAGAGATTAACGGACGTTCTCTTAGTGCTTTTGAAAAGAATTCCGGGGGGAATACTTCTACTGGTCCTTTGAAAGTAAGAAGGGAATTCAATGATTATGATGATTTTGATTATGAGGAAATGGAAGCCGGCGATTATCCAAATTCGGATGGCAGTTACTTCGATGATGATTATGATCGAAGTTCCAAGGCTGTTTTAAGAGTTTCTCCACAGGAGGAGAAAGAAGTTAGTTTTGACAGACAGCTTGATTTTGAACCTTATTATGGAAAGCCATTGAAGGTTACACGTGCTCCTAGAAGAAGGGAAGGAGAGTATTTTGCAGATGAGATTCCTGCATTTGTCGTTGAACCGACAGATAATTCCAATGACATTCAGGATGCTTTGGCTGTTGAAGAGCCAGTGCTTGAACCGGTCTTTGATGCTCCGACTAAGAAAGCTCCAGAAGTTCCTGCAAGGGACATTAAGATTGACATAAATAATCCTGAGAGTCTGCCTGTTCCTAAATCTCTCAATAGTTATGTGCTTTCCGATGAAGGCATGCTTACTTCTGAAGAGGCCTTTGATAATCTTGCGGTTGATGTGCATAAGGAGATAATGTTGGAAATTCCTTCATTGACTGACCTGTCAGACAGGTTCTTATCTCATGTTCCGACAATCTATTCCAGAGTAATCATCAATGAGTTCGATGTTTCAGACATGTCTTATATGTTCTTAATTTCATCTCTTCTCAAGCAGGGAGTTCACATTAAGACAGTTCCAAAGGTACATTCCATCAATTTGATTACTGATGATTCCCATGCCATGATCATTTCAGAAGGCAAGGATGATGTGGAATATGGTGCCATATATAATGACAGGAACTCCATTTCAAATATAAGGGCAGACTTTGAAAAAACTTGGAATATCGCTTCCAATCTTGATGAAAATATTCTTATGGCCACTGCAAATGGTGGTGTCATATAATGGAAATCAGGTGGCTCGGACATTCCGCTTTTGAAATAATAAGCGATGATGACGTAAAAATCCTGATTGATCCATTTATCAGCAATAATCCCGCTTGTGAGGTTCCGGTGGAGGAATTAAATCCTGATATAATTTTACTTACTCATGGGCATTCAGACCATTTTGGAGATGCGTTAGAAATATCCAACAGTACCAATGCCCCTATTGCATGCATCCATGAAATTTCACTCTTTTTAGCGAAACAGGGAATACGGAACATCAGTGTCAATATTGGCGGTTCTTTCATATTCAGAAACATTAAGTTCACGATGCTTGAAGCCAAACATTCTTCCGACATCGATATTATGGAAGAGACCGTTCCCGGAGGAACTGCCGCAAGCTTTTTAATAACATTTGAGGATGGAACTAAAATCTATCACTGTGGAGATACTGGATTGTTCGGTGATATGAAGGATATTATTGGTGCAATTTATAAGCCTGATGTTGTGATTGTTCCTATTGGTGATAAATTTACAATGGGTCCTTTCGAAGCAGCTTTAGGTACAATGTGGATGAATCCAAAGGCGGTCATTCCAATGCATTACAATACCTTCCCGCCTATAGAGCAGGACCCGGCAATCTTTGCTAATTTTGTAAGTCAGTTCAACCCGAATATTGATGTTGTGGTCATGAACCCTAACGAATATTTTGAATTTAATCCTGAAGACTATCAGGATTAATTTTTTTCATATTTTTTTCTTTGATGATACTCCTCATCTATGTCGCATTTTCCAGCTGGCAATACCCTTATGATGTCATCGAGAGTTAACAGGTCATCTTCATTTATCTTGTGTATGATCTTTTTAGCTATAGCTTCCTTTTTTGTAAATCCCGGTTTTATTACAACGTAATTCTCGCAATGCTTTTCCAAAGCCTCTATCGGTCCGGCCATTATTCTTTTTCCTTCATAATCGACAATTCCAATCGCAAGCTTTACCCTTGCGCCTCTAATGTAATTTCTGTGGCCCCTTATAACGAATGACCCTTTTGCCAGAAATTCCCCTGATTCGGGCGTTTTTGTAACTTGGTCCGGATTGACCCAAAACACGTCCTGGGTTGAGAAGCCCATTGACCAGGCAGATGAAAATGATGCCGCAAACTCTCCTGATTCCTTGAGGAGATTGTCATTTGCTTCATCTCCATTCAATTTTATGGCGGTTGATGATGCGCCGTGTATATCAGCGTGCAGGTAAATGTCGTTCGGTTCCAGATATTTCTTTACAACACTTTCATTGCTGTTTGCATCGCGCCCTCCAATGACCAGATGTCCGTCCGAGCTCAGGAACCATCTTAACTTTTCATACCACTTAAGATTTTTCTTCACCCTCTTTTTGGGCACAGCAATGTTTTCCATTGCGACGTCCTTTTTGGCTTTGATGTCTTCAAGTTGCTTTTTGGTATTTTCAATAGCTATAGTGGCGCCTTTTGTTTTTCTTTTTGCTTTTTTGGCTTTTTCATAATATTTTTCAGCGTTTTCAGGTATTGTTAGGCTTGGATCAATATTTAATGTGGTGTCATCAATCTTTAATGTCAGAACACCCATCTTGTCTATCGATTCATAAATCTGCGCTTCGGCCATCCCGTCCTTTTTGGCTTTTTTCAGTGTTTTTCCAATATCTTTAAAAGAGTAGTCCTTACTCCTTGCTTGGTTGACAACATTAACTATGTTTTCAATGATGGTGTAATTAGAATAGATAACCTCTCCTTTATGTTGGCTATCTTCGATTGTCTTGTAAAAATTATCAAGTGTTTCTTGTTGTAAACGTAACCTTTTTTCAAACTTGTTTACTTTCTTGTTCCATGCAGTCTCTTTGATGTTTTTTATGCTGGTGTTTACTTTTTTTGAGTAGAATTCGTCGCATGCCTCATTGAAGGTTTCGAAGTATGTCTTCTCAAAGTCCTCATAATTCTTCAAGTCCAGAGCCACAACATCCTCTTTGGATTCGCTTTTCACGATTTGGGGCTTGATTTTGCTTTCAGTCAGGTTATCGAAGAGATTCTTGAATCCTGCATAAAGTCCCTCCAGTTGCTTTTCGTTTAATTCGCCATTGGGTGTGTTCTTGTCAAGCTCGCATATTTCGTTGGCTCTTTTTATGACCTCTTCGGCATATAGGCTTCCAAGCCCGTTTCTTGCAAGGGTCCTCACAACGTCGCTTTCGGAATCGCTGAAGACGTCTTTGAATTCTTCTTCGGTGACGGTCATTGGATTGATTCCCCTTTCTTCGGGAAACGCATATTCGATTTTGGAGCTGATGTCTCTGTCGCTCAAGCGTTTCCTTTTAAGGGGCAATATGATATTGTTTTCATCGTCCAAAAGAATTATGTTTCCCTTGTCGAACAGCTCAACTATGATTGTGTAATATTTGTCCTTTTTGACTTTTATCTCGACTACACGATCGAAATTATGCTGTTTGATGCTTTCAACATGGGCTCCCTTCACCCTTTTTCTTAAAAGCATTGGAAATGTCGGCGGGGTGGTTGGATTTTCAAGGGGATATTGGCTTGTATGTATTCTGGAGCCACATTGCATTACCAAATCGATTCTTCCGGTTCCCGGAACATGGAATCTCATTACAACTATATCTTTTGTCGGTTGGAATGATTTGTCGACTCTGGCTCCGCTTAACAGATTATTCAATTCATTGCTTATTGTAAAAATGTCAACATTTGACATGGATTTCATTATAAAACACCTTTTTTAATCAATACCTTAATATATTATAATCACTAAAATTATATTAATATATTTAATTTAATGGAGGATATAAATGGACGATACTATCAAAGTTACAAGTATTCATATTGTTGCCGGCCTTGTTGCGGCTTTGCTTTCCGCTGCCCTGACTGCTGGCTGGTTCGGATTTAAAAATGACGTTTTTGCATTTTTCGTTGCTGTAATAATATTATATTTCGTTGGCCAATTTTCTCAAAAAATCGCAGGAGAGGAAATCTCCGGATTTAGCCAATGGTTATGGGATGGAATAGCACCATTCTTCTTTACATGGGTTATCTCATACACATTATTCGTAATGTATCTATAGGCCACCAAAGAAAATCCACGCAAATGCGATAAATAATGATGTGATAAGTAAAACTGGAGCTACAATCTTGCTCACGGCCACAACGGAACTGATTGTTGAAATCAATTCTGTTGAGTTTTTAGGTCCGAAAGTGTTAAGATTTTCTATTTTTTCGGTTCCAGTTCCAACTTCAACTTTTTCCAAGTCTTTAATTGCTTCTGCTATACTGGCTTTAGCATATTCTATAATTTCTGCTCTTTTTACAATTCCAATTGGATTATATCCTCTTGAAATGGTGTTCACGGTATGGGTATCGGTTGTCATCACTTCAATTTCATCAATTTCCAAATAGCTTACGGCATCGATGATCTCCTGCCTGAATCCGATTTCCATATTGTTTGCATCAAACAACACGTAAGCGGTTCTCTGGCCTCCCACTTCAATGACCATGGTCTTTATGCCGCTTTCGCCAACCCCGTCATTCTTGTCAAGGTCGTCCATGTTGTCTGAGTGGCACCCTATCCTGATTTCATATTGTTCCTGCTGAGGATTAATCAGGTCGATTACGTCAATCAGCTGGAACACTTCCGCATTTCCCGGAAGCACTTCTCCGCTTTCGGCGGTGAATGAATTGTGGCAGTCGACAATTACTGAATCCTTGACGTTGCAGTGGTTTCTGCTTTGGGCCATCATTGTAAGTCCGACACCGAATTCGATATCGTCAACGGCTTCGGGAGCAAAGGTGGATAATATCACCATTCCATCGTTGAAGAACTGGACTCCGATGTTTGCCTTTTGGGAGTTGTAGCGTATGAACCTGCTTGCCTTGTCTGAATATTTGACCTTTTTCAGGCCTTTTCTTATCGAGTTTTCTATCTTGTCGATTTCCTTGACCGCAATCGGGTTGAAGTCATGTGTTGAAGGCCCATGTGCCACCATGGTAAAGTGGTCGAACTTGTCTGCAAGCAGTGTAGGCATGTTTGATCCGCCCAAATCCCCCAAAGGTCCCGGATGGACGGAAGGTGATATGAACAATGCCTTTATTCCATTTTCGGTTTTGAAGCTGACGAACGTGACTATGGTGTCGATGGCTTCGCTCATGTTTTCGAACACTCCCTCAAGGGAATTTGACCCTTCATTCATGTGTGCGATGAAGAGACTCAAAAGATCCAAAACTCCTATTCCCAAATTTTTCTTGAACGGGGATGCGATAACCGTGATGAATGCATAAATGGCTATGACAAATATTACTGATGCAACGAATGCCTTGAGGATAATCTGGAATATTACCGGTCCCATGAAGCTTGTATCGATAAACAGGAATGATATTGATATGTACATGGCTATGATGAGCACCGGCTGGATGGATCCTGTTATTGCGGCTACCGTAAACCGGACCTTTGAGGTTGCCCAGAATACCAGTGTATTGAAGCCGTATATCAAGACGCAGGCGAATATCGCTGAATTGACGAATATGTCCACATGAATCAATCTTGAAATTATGCATCCCAAAAGCACGAATATTCCAAGAATGGTCATCGAAAGGCCTGAGAGAAACATTGAATGCTTGATTTTCAGGTTGATTCCGTGAAGTGCACTTATCACCTGTTGGTTCAGGGCTCCACTCATTATGGAGCTTACACCGAGCACTACAAAACCAAATAACCCTCCATAGATGAAATCCTGCAGGATTCCCATACCTGGGGTCAAATCGATGATATAGTATGTGCTTCCAATCAGGAAACTTATTATCATCATTCCAAGAATGGAATATTTGGTTTTCGGCAGGGTGGTAATATATTTTGATAAACCTGCAACACTGCTCATGCTTGACATATTTTTTCCTCGAGGTTATTTTTAGCCATTAAATTTATTTAATCTAAAAATTCTATATAGTTATAGATATATTACTTTTTTAATAAAAAGATTATTATTAATTAGTAGGGTGTATTTATGGAAAAAAGATTGAACGTCCCAATTAAAGATGAAAATTTAAATGATTTGAAAGCGGGTGATGTTGTTTATCTGACCGGAAACATTTTGACCGCAAGAGACCAGGCACACAAGCGCCTTATTGAACAGGGCGCTCCATTGGATATTGAAGGAGCAGTGCTTTTCCATGCAGGGCCAATAATAACCAAAAAGGATGGCGAATATCAGATGGTTGCTATCGGACCGACAACATCAATGAGAATGAATCCCTACCAGAGCGATGTTTTGGATATGGGTCCCAAAATCGTCATAGGCAAGGGAGGAATGGACGATACTGTTCGCGAAGCCCTGATTCGTAATGAAGCATTATATGTTGTGGCTACAGGTGGCTGTGCCGCATTGTATGTTGATGCCGTTGAAAAAATCGAAAGCGTGGATTGGCTGGACTTGGGAATGCCTGAAGCCATGTGGAATTTGAAGGTTAAGGATTTCGGTCCGCTTATAGTTGCCATGGACAGTCAGGGCAACAGTCTATATGATTGAAAATTTGAATAATAATACTTATATATGAGATTGGTTTATAGTATATTTTAATTTATTATTATTTTGAATGATGTAAAATTAAGAGGAAGTGTATTTATGGCTGATATTAATGAAGTTGCAGAAAAGAAATTCAAGTCAAGAATGGCAAAAATTAGAAAAAGTAACAGGGAACCTGAAGAAAAAGAGAAGTTTTCTCAAAAAATAGGCACCACTTTTAGGATAGAATTCCAAAATAAGGATCCTGAAAAACTGCTTGATGAAATAAGTGTCATCACCAATCCTGACGGTAAGGTTTTATTGGCGGAATACAATTATTTTGTTCCTGAAACCGAGGAATATACTTCTATTGACATTAACGAAAAACAATTGAAATCAATTATCGAGTTCTTTGAAGACTATAAATTGAAATTGGACGACTCTGATTAGATGATAGTTAACGATTCTTTGGATGAAGTCAAAAAAAGGGAAAACGCCCTATCCATTATCAAGGATATAGTTGAAAATAAGGGGCGAGAATTCCTGTTTGATCTGACTGGCCTTTCCGGTGGATTTATTGCAAGTCCATCGGAGTTAAGTCTTTTGGAAACATATGTCGGGCCAGCTATTTTTGAGGATGCTCTTCAGGATGTAGGAATAGAGCATATGGGCGGTGAAAAGGTTCTTCCATTGAACAGGACCTCTTCAGGAATCTTGGCCACCATATTGACATTGGTTGGGAAGGATTCCAATGTAGTTCATTATCTTGCAAAGCTGCCTGCCCATCCGTCGATACCTCGCAGCTGCAGTCTTGTTGGAGCAAATTACTTTGAAACTGATGTTTTTGAGGATTTCACAATTCCTGAAAACACCTCCTTGGTTGTTGTCACCGGTTCCACAATGGATCATGAAGTGATTGATGAAGACGAGTTCAAAGAAGTGATTGGAATGGCTCATGAGAGGGGCATTCCCGTGATGGTCGATGATGCATCCGGAGCAAGGCTTAGGACTGTAGTGTTCAATCAGGCAAAAGCCTGCGACTTGGGTGCGGATATTGCGATTACAAGCACTGATAAACTGATGCCTGGTCCAAGAGGGGGCTTGATGGCAGGTCGAAAGGACTTGATTGACGAAATCAAGGTCAAAGTCCACCAGTTCGGTCTTGAAGCCCAACCGCCAGCAGTGCTTGCCATGCTGAACGGAATCAAGAATTTCAATGAAAAGAATCTTCTGGACAGTTTTGAAAGAAAGGACCAGCTATTTGACTTGTTGGAAAAAAGCTTCAACCATATTCAAAAGACTCCAACTGGAGTCATGATTTCTCCTGAGGATTTGGCAAAGGAGATTGACATTTCTCATGATTTGTCCGATAATGATTTGGCATTTCTATTTGCGCTGATTTTACTGAAGGATTATGGGATAATCACCATCCCTGCTGTCGGAATGCCTGGAGCATCAGCTACAATAAGATTTGATCTGTCAACCAGCGATGCATTCAATTTGGATTTGGATGATTTGTCTCAAAAAATCAATTCCTCTTTTGATAGATTAATAAGTGTAGTTTCAAATGAAGAGGAATGCAGGAAAATAATTTTTTCATGATTTAAGTGATGATGGAATGTTATGCAATTGCATGGCATTTGGTTTCAATTTTTAATTATGCATTCTCCCGAGATTACCTTTTCAAGGGATCCGTCACTTTTCTCAACGATCAGTGCTCCTTCTTTTGAAATTCCTATGGCATATCCATCATAGGGCTTTTTGTGTGGTTTTTTGACTTCAACAATCTTGCCGATTGTGTAGGAACGTTTTCTCCATTCCATTAATATTTCTTCATAGGCTTCGCTGTTAAATAATTCGATTGTTTGTTCAAGTTCTTCCAAAAAGATTTTAATCAAGAGATTTTCATTTATCTTTCTTTCAAGTTCTATCTCAAGACTTGTTGTCTTGGCCTGAAGTTCTTTAGGAAAATCTTCAATGCTCAAATTGGCATCAATGCCAACGCCAATGATGACATTTTTGATGCTGTTAAAATTAGTAACTCCTTCAGTCAAAATCCCGCAGACCTTTTTGCCGTTTATCATAATGTCGTTTGGCCATTTGATTTCGGGATTTTCAACTCCAATTCTTTCAAGAGCTTTTGCAACTGCAACGCCGGTGGCTAATGTGATGAGGGGAATTTTTGAGTAATCAACATCGGGCGTTAGTATGACTGATAACCACACTCCGCCTAATGGTGATTCCCATGATTTTCCGCTTCTTCCTCTTCCCGCCGTTTGCTTTTCCGCTACAACAACGCTGCCGTTTCCAATGCCGTTTTGTGACAGGAATTGGGCTATGGTGTTTGTTGAGCTCACTTCATTGTAGATATATAGGTTCTTTCCAATATATCTTGTATTCAAATCTTTTGAAATTTCAGAGGATTTTATGTGATTCGTTTCGTTTTTGCCGATTTCTTCAATCAAGTCTGCAAAGTCGTTGATGTCTGCATCATCAATTTCATCAGAAATCTTGGCTTCTTTTTTCAATAAGTTTAGGATTTCATCTTTCATCAGAAATCTCCAAAGAACTTATTTCTGCTCCTCCAGTTTTTCTTTTGTAATAGTTACGTGAGTTCCAACAGCGGCTGAAATTGCGGCTATCTTTTTAGCAGGCATGAATGTGGATTTCAGCTTGTTCACATATTCCAAGTCTTCTGCAATGACATTGACCATTTCCTCTTCAATGCCTTTTTTATGGGTATCGATGAAATGGGTGTTTAAGTCTCCAGAAAGGAAGTTAGGATTTCTCAAAACGGCTTTGTGGAATGGAATTGTGGTTTCAACACCTAAAATGATGTATTCGCTCAATGCCCTTTTCATCTTGTTGATTGCATCGTTCCTGTTCCTTCCGTAGGTAATCAGTTTGGAAATCATTGAATCGTAAAATGTTGGAATGGTATAATTCATATAGACTCCACTGTCCAGACGCACTCCCGGTCCTCCTGGGGATCTGTAACCTGTGATTTTGCCCGGATTAGGTGAAAAGTCATTAAGAGGGTCTTCTGCATTGATACGGCATTCGATTGCATGGCCGTTTATTTTGATGTCGTCCTGAGTGTAGGTCAGCTCGTCGCCGTTTGCAATCTTGATTTGTTCCTTGATCAAATCGGTGTTTGTGACCAATTCGGTAATTGGGTGTTCCACTTGAATACGGGTGTTCATTTCAAGGAAGTAGTACTCTCCGTTGTCATATAGGAATTCAACGGTTCCTGCACTTTTGTATCCTATATATTCTGCTGCCCTTACTGCACTCATACCCATCTGTTCCCTCAGCTCTTCGGTCATGATTGGTGAAGGGGATTCTTCCAGGAGCTTTTGGTGTCTTCTCTGGATGGAGCATTCCCTGTCTCCCACATGGATTACGTTTCCATGCTCATCGGCCAATATCTGGAATTCGATGTGCCTTGGCTTTTCAAGGTACTTTTCAATGAATACTGTGGAGTCCCCGAAGTTTGTTGATGCAACGGATTGTGTGGATTCGATTGCCTCTACAAGTTCCTCTTCCTTATAGACTGCACGCATACCGATTCCGCCACCTCCTGCGGAAGCCTTTATAATAACCGGATATCCAATTTGTTTGGCTATCTCTTTGGCTTCTTCAATGTCTTTGACTCCTTCAGGAGTACCTTCGATAACAGGAACGCCCGCTTTTTTCATGAGGGATTTTGATGTGATCTTGTCTCCCATGCTTTTGATTACTTCGCCGGTAGGTCCAATCAGTTTTATTCCGTTTTTTTCACATTCTTCACCGAATTTAGGGTTTTCAGCTAAAAATCCGTAACCTGGGTGTATTGCATCAGCTCCAGATTCGTTTGCAATATTTATAATCTTTTCTATGTTCAGGTAGGATTTTGCAGGTGAAGGGTTTCCTAATGGATAACTTTCATCAGCATAATTTGTATAAAGAGATGTTTTGTCTGCATCAGAGTAAATAGCTACACTTTTGATGTCTAGTTCACGACAAGCACGCATTACTCTAATGGCTATTTCTCCTCTATTTGCGATTAATATTTTTTCAAACATTTAAAAACCTCTGAATTTTTTGCATTAATATATAATTATATATCACATGATATATTAAATATTTGATTAGATGAAAAAAATTACCCGCAAGAAACATTTGGAAATGAAACTTCAGCAAATCCCAACCCATCCAAAGCCTAAGGTTGGCCTTGAGCAGTATACCACTCCTGCAGTCATAGCTTCCGATCTGGTATGGAATGCATTTTCCCTGGGCGACATTGAAAACAGGAATGTCATTGATTTGGGCTGTGGAACAGGAGTGTTTGCAATCGCATCCGCATTGATGGGCGCCGCTTCATCGGTTGGCGTGGATATCGATGAGGATTCCATTAACCTGGCAAGGGATATTGGGGATAGGTTGGATGTCGACAGCGTTGAGTTCATCGTTGGTGATATTTGTGATTTTGATGATGGGTCAAATGCGGATACAGTGTTTCAAAACCCTCCTTTCGGCTCCCAGAGGAATGCTGATTCAGGTCAGGACTTGAAATTCGTTCAAAAGGCCATTGATTTGAATCCTCATGTTTTGTATTCGTTTCATATGGCATCCACACAGGATTTTCTAATCGGATATTATGAGGGCAACGGCTTGGAAATCACTCATATTTTCAGGTATAAATTCCCGATTCCAAAGATTTATGATTTTCACACAAAAGAAAAGCAAGATGTCGATGTTATTGTCATAAGGGCAATTTTAAAATAATTCTTATTTTCAAAAATTCTCATTTTACCACAAAAAAACAATACATTTATATAGGAGATAGTACAGATTTTATATTAATATATTCTCTGAGTATAAAAAAGTTGGTAGCATATAAGAAGCTACAGATATTATAATTGATATAATATTTTGTAAATGTGTAAGTCT
>CACWUH010000013.1 GCA_902764015.1 uncultured Methanobrevibacter sp.
GTCAAGGCAAATTCATATATCATTATGAATGGAAATGCTTTGACGAAACAATAGGCATGGCCTAAGAATCTCCGGCTTCTTAAAGCCGGAGAGGTTCAAAATAAAAAGCATTTATTAGATAGTTTGGATAAATATTAATATTAATTAGTTAAATGGAGGTAAAAACATGGCAAACCCTATAATTGCTGCAGTATTGTCCTTTTTGATTCCGGGTCTGGGCCAGGCCTATGCAGGAGATATTAAAAAGGGAGTAATATTCTTCATAATCATGATTCTTTTTGTTGTTGTGGGCACATGGATATTCAATAGTTGGGTAGTCCATATGCTAGGCTTCATCTATGCCCTATATACTGCATATGATGCATATCAAATGGCAAAATGACGCATTTTCATTTCCAGCATATGCAGATATGTCAAATAAGGTTAAAATCATATTTTGACCTTTTTCATTCTTTTTTTTAAATTATGGGATGCACTTTTGCAAAGGACATTACTTTTCAAATGCTCTCTGATTAATCTTTTATAGTATTATCATGAAAAATATAATTCAATTATTTTTAAAAATTGAAATTTAGCTGATATTATGTCTGACGATAACAAGATTGATATGTTCAAAAATGATGTGAGGTACAGGGAAAACATCGCCCATGTCGAGACAATACCGGCTAAAAAGGCAAGCTTTAAAAAGGTTGATGATTTAAATGGGAGAATCGTCGATTACCTTTCATCAAAGGGAGTGAAGCTTTACGGACACCAGGCCGATACCTATGAAGCGATTAAGGACGGAGAGAATGTGATCATAACGACTCCGACGGCATCTGGAAAGACTCTGGCATTCAATCTGCCGATAATGGAGACGATGATTGAGGATGGGGATGCAACGGCATTATATATCTATCCAGCAAAGGCACTTTCAAACGACCAGCTGCATGTTCTGGAGGGTCTGGAAGCCGAACTGAACATCAAAACCAGACCCCGAACATATGACGGGGACACCCCAAGGGATGACAAGAGGGGGATTCGTGAAAAGTCCAGAATCGTTCTCACCAATCCCTATCAGCTTCATCTGATACTGTCATGGCATCACCAGTGGTCCAGATTCTACAAAAACCTGAGATACATCGTAATCGATGAGTCACATTACTACAAGGGGGTATTCGGCTCGAATGTGGCATTCCTGATTAAGAGACTAAAAAGGATTGCCAATTTCTACGGATCATACCCTCAGTTCATATTGTCCTCAGCCACACTGGCAAACCCCCTGGAGCTGGCCAACAGGCTGACCGGTGAGGAATTCGTTCTAATCGACAACGACTCATCCCCAAGCGGGGAGAAAGATTTTATTTTATACAATCCCTTCAAGAATTATGTTCGCAATAATCCGTATTCACAGAATGCTCCGTCAGTGCATATGGAAACGGAAAACATATTCATGTACATGATGCTTAAAAACATCCAGACATTGTGCTTCACGGTTTCAAGAAAGACAACCGAACTGATTGCGATGTGGGCCAAAAAGGACATGACGCAGGTAAAAGGACAGCTTGCCCACCGGATTGCGGCCTATCGTGCAGGCTATCAGGCAGCTGAAAGGCGTGAAATCGAGGAAGGTCTCAAAAGCGGAAAATACCTTGGAGTGACATGCACTAACGCATTGGAATTGGGGATAGATATAGGGTCCCTCGATGCGGTCATCATCTCCGGCTATCCCGGCACCATGATTTCCACATGGCAGCAGGCGGGAAGGGCAGGCAGAAGCAACCAGAAATCCCTTGCCGTTTTGATTGCCTTTGAAAACCAGCTTGACCAGTATTTTATGAACAATCCGAAATTCTTCTTTGACAAGCCCCATGAAAATGCAATCATCGACTTGACAAACCCTATTCTGCAGGAGGCACATCTTCTATGCGCCGCAAAGGAGCTGCCGCTTCAGAGGGGAGAGGCGGAAAAGTACTTCGGAATTTCACAGAATGTCATAGATGAGATGGTTGTGAAAAAGGATCTCCATGAAAACCATAGGGGAGACTTTATCTATCCGTATGATGACCATCCGGCAATGGACCATTCCCTTGACCAGATTTCATCTGAGGAGTTCAAGGTCATGGCCAACGGCAGACTGCTGGAGACAATGGAGCGCTCGCAGGTTTACCGGGAAGCCCATGAGGGGGCCATCCTAATCAACAAGGGCGACACATATGTCGTGAACAGCGTCAATTTGAAAAACGGCTTTGTCAATGTATCCAAGGAGGCTGTGGACTATCATACCATGGTCCTCAACCAGACTGACATCAGCATCAAAAAGAAGCTGTCAAAAACCAAATATGGCAAACTGATAATACATTTCGGCGAGCTGACCGTAAGCGAAGACTACTTCAAGTACAAGAAGATGCAGTTCTCAAAGGCGGTGGGAACATATCCTCTGGAACTGCCTCCATTGAAGTTCAACACCAAGGGACTGTGGTTCACGATACCGAAGCAGGTTAAGGATACCCTTGACGACATGTTCCCCAATGAGGAGGAAGTGTTTGCAGGGGGTCTCCATGGGGCGGAACACGCATTGATTGGTCTCTTTCCGCTGCACACCATGTGCGACAGGTTCGACATAGGGGGGCTGTCCACCAATTATCATGAGGACACTCAGGAAGCCACAATATTCATCTATGACGGCTATGAGGGTGGAATCGGAATCTGCGAAAAGGCTGTTGAGGTCTTTGTCGAGCTTTTGGATTCAACCATTGGCCTTCTTAACAACTGTCAATGCCAAAGCGGATGCCCTGCCTGCATATACTCTCCGAAATGCGGAAACGATAATAAGCCATTGCATAAAAATGCCACAAAATATATCCTCGAATACATGTCCAAGTTGATATCAAGGGATGAATCGGAGGTTGAAGGGGAGCTAATCATTGAAAACGAGGTAATCCCCGATGAGTTTGACGAGGCCTATGAATTATATCAAAAGGGGAACTATTCCGCATCAAAGGATGCCTTAAACATTATTTTGGCAAAGGACAAGAAACATTCAAGGGCATTGGCCCTGATGGCTCAGATATTGTACGAACAGGACCAGACTGACATTGCATTGCTTTTCACCAGAAAGGCATTGTCCTGCGACAGGTCGAATCTGATGGCCAATGAGCTTGAGGTGCTTCTTACAAGTAAGCCGCAAAAGGAGGAGGTCGAGCTGAGCTCACTGGACGACATCGACACGCTGTATGAGGAAGCATATGACTTGTATGAGCAGGGAGACCTTGCAACGTCATCCGAAATATTGGAGAAGCTCCTTGATTTCGATGATAAGAATTCTGAGGCCCTTGCGTTGATGGGGCTGATCTATTACCAGTCAGGAATGTTTCCAAAGGCAATTGAGTATTATAAACGGGCTTCCAAAATAAACAAGAATGGTGAAATGGTTCGTGAACTGAGAATGAGGGTCTCCTGACATTATCCGTATGGGCTGAAACCTTTCTGGAAGTGTTCGCATACATTTTCCAGCTCTTCTGCAATGTCTATGTGTTGGGTGCAGTAGTCAAGGCATGTCTCGCAGTATGTGCACTCGTCGGCCGGAACCTTCTCATCGGCTAATTTGTCAAAGTATAGTTTGTAGATGTTGGATTCCGGACGGTTTTTGCTGATGTTGTACAGATTAAAGTATTCTGGAATCGGAATCATTTCAGGACATGCATCAACACAGTATCCGCATTCGCTGCATGGCACTGCAAGTGTGGAGTTGAGCTTTTCAGCCATTTTCTTTAAAAACTCGTTTTCCTCATTTGTCAAAGGCTCAAAATTCTCGTAGGTATTGCAGTTGTCAATCAAATCTTCCATTTTGCTCATTCCGCTCAATACAACCTTGACATTCTCAAGCGAAGCGCAGAATCTCAATGCAAAGCTGGCAATCGACTTGTCGGGATTGAATTTTTTAAAGTCATTTCTGATTTCATCGTTTGGATTGACGATGACTCCGCCTTTTAGTGGCTCCATGACATAAACGTCAAGGCCATGCTCGACGCATAAATCATAGCATTTGCGTGATTCGATGGCAGGGTCTTCCCAGTCGAGGTAGTTCAGCTCAAGCAGGACAACATCCAGGAAGTCACCATATTTGTCCAGAACTTCCTCAAGCAGGCTTGCATGGTCATGAAAGCTTATGCCAATCTTTCTGGCAGTTCCGTTCTCTTTCATCATTTTAACATATTCAAAGGATTTATGGGTCTCGGCAAGCTTAAACCATGGGGTATTGATGTTGTGGATGAGAAACACGTCAAAATAATCAATGTTGAGCCTTTCAAGCATCTCATTGACAAATTTTTCATTGTCATCTTCGCTTGTAAGTGCCCATGTGGGCATCTTGTCGCATATCTGGTAGGATTCACGGGGGAATCTGTCAACCACTGCCTTTCTGATGGCCGTTTCACTAACTCCTCCGTGGTATGCATATGAGGTGTCAAAATAGCTGAAGCCTTTTTCCATATAGATGTCAACCATTTTGTTGAACAGTTCCTGGTCTACTGATGTGGGGTCGCTGGCATCGGTTAAGGGAAGCCTCATGCATCCGAAACCGAATTTCGATTTGTAAGTCATGATGTTATCTCCTCTGATTGTATTTTTAATTCAGGAGATATTTAAACGTTGTTTGAATCAAAGGTTTTTTAAAAGAAGATGTGAAGTTATCTGTTCAGTCTTTCGCTTTCCAGTTCTTCTCTTGTGAAGTCGCTGATTTCTGCTACTTTTTCAATTCCGAGGATTTTTTTAAATTTGAGTGCTAATTCAAATGCTCCTTGGTTGTATCCTTGATTTATTAGTTTTTGGTCTTGGAATTGTTTGGCGGTTATTTCTTGCATTTTAATCACTTAAAAAATAAAAAAATGATGAATTGTTTGAATTCATCGATTTAACTTTTCGTTTTCCAGTTCTTCTCTTGTGAAGTCGTAGATTTGTAGGGCATATTCAATTCCAAGGATTTTTTTAGCATTGATTGCTATTTTAAATGCTCCTTGGTCCATTAGTTTTTGGTCTTGGAATTGTTTGGCGGTTATTTCTTGCATTTTAATCACTTAAAAAAATAAAATAATGATGAATTGTTTGAATTCATCGATTTAGCTTTTCGTTTTCCAGTTCTTCTTTTGTGAAGTCGCAGATTTGTAGTGCATATTCAATTCCAAGGATTTTTTTAGCATTGATTGCTATTTTAAATGCACCTTGCTGAAAGCCTTGGTCTATTAGTTTTTGGTCTTGGAATTGTTTAGCGGTTACTGCTTCTTGCAAGCCAATCACTCCTTCTAATCTTTCAATATCTTCAAGTGTCTTCGAATACTTGTGAATGACACATTTCATTTCAAATACTAACTCCAATTTGAAATCAGCATCATCGATTTTAGCCTGTGGAAGCAGCTCACATACCTTTTCAAGAATGATGTCCTGATTCGATGTGAACATTTTTGGAATCATAACAAGATCCATGGCTTCCACTTTGGTTAAAATCTCCTCATTATCAATTTTGGTTTTAATAGTACTTAATCTTTCGCTTCCATCACATTCGGGGTAAGACCTGATGATGGGTTTAAAGGGCAATGTTGGAGATGAGTTGAAATCAACTTTGCACTTCTTTAATGGAAGGATTGTCGTTATTGCCGTAATTATGTCCGTTTTGAAGAAGTATTCAAGGTTGATTCTGTAGCGATTTAACTTTTGGAATGTGCTTTCGTCAACTTTGCTGCTCTCCTCCTCCCAGTTTAAAACGCATTTCTTGCCCAGATAATTGACATAATATGTGGAATCTGTGCGGGGCACTCCACCCCCGGCATCGGGATATTCATTCATGCATGGGCCGGCGTAAGTTCCGGGAAATCCATGGTATTCATGCATCACTTCTCCAGCATAGGAAGCCTGCCTTTTAACTAGTGTATCATCAGGTTTGTCCATTCTTTTTGTTTCACGTCTGTGTTTTTTGCTCATCAATACCTCCTTTCAATTTTCGAAAATTAAATTTGTTTAGCGCTAGTATTATCTTGTTTTACAAAATATATAAATGATTAAGTTGTTTTTAAGGTCAATTTAACTGTTTTAAGTAAATTTAACAATTTTAAATCAATATTGTTCTATTTGGGGAATAGTGTATTGTTTTTGGAAAATTATGTTGATTTCAAAAATTTAATAATGATTCATTAAAATGCCTATTGAATTCATGCAAATGTGCTGAATTTTAAACAATATACTGAAATTCCATGAATCCTTTTAAAAAAGGGCTTAAATTCAGATTATGATATTCATATTAATCTTATCAGGATTCGTTTTCGATGAAAGTATTACCCTTGCAAAATTAGATATTAAAAACTTTTATAAATAAACAAAACTAAATTTATAGTATTAAAGTTAACAGAGGAGTATTAATATGCATGAATTATCAATGGCTCAGGGCATTATCAATGCGGTCCTTGAGACTGCAGAGGCAAATAATGCGACTGAAGTCAACGAAGTAACTGTTGAAGTCGGAAGATTGGCAATGATTAACCCGGAACAGTTGGAGTTCATTTTAGGCATTCTGATTGAAAATACCATAATGCAGGATGCAAAGATAGTCTTTGAGGAGATTCCTGCAGAAATCGAATGTTACGACTGCAGTTTCCAGGGCGAGGCCATACTTGATGACTCAGACCATTATGCTCCGCTTGTAAAATGTCCGAAATGCGACAGCTTAAGCGTGGAAACCCTGAACGGCAAGGACATTGTCGTTAAGAATATAGTTATAGAAAAACCGGATGACACTTAAAATAATTGAGGTGAAAGAATGCACCAGATAGCTGATGTTGAAGTAGCAAAGAACATTATGGACGCCAATAAAAGGCTGGCCCACAAGAATTTACATAAACTGGAAGATAATGAAATATTCTGCGTTGATTTTGTAGGAGCAATAGGCTCCGGCAAGACAACACTCGTTGAGGAAATCATCGACAACACCGATTATAATATCGGCGTTTTGGCAGGAGATGTCATCTCCAAATTCGATGCAGAACGTATAGAAAAACATGAGGTCCCTGTTGTTGGACTGAACACCGGCAAGGAATGCCACCTGGATGCGCACCTTGTAGGCCACGGACTTGAAGACCTTCCTTTGGATGAATTGGACATGGTCATCATTGAAAACGTCGGAAACCTGATTTGTCCGGTGGACTTTGAGTTGGGCTCCCATTTAAGAATTGTTGTTGTAAGCGTCACCGAAGGTGACGATACCGTAGAGAAGCATCCGATAATTTTCCAGACATCCGATGTCGTTGTCATAAACAAGGTCGACCTTGCAGATGCAGTCGGCGCCGATGCCGACAAGATGGTCGATGACGCTAAAAAATTAAACCCTAATGTCAATGTAATCAAATCAAGCCTCAAGAAAGGCGAAGGGTTGGATGAAATTATTAAAATCATTGAAGAAGCGATGAATTAATCAGTCTGATTAGGTGGTAACATGAAGGTTTGGATTGATATCTCAAATGCGCCTCACGTAAGGTTTTTCAAGGATGTAATCAAATATCTTGAAGCGGAAGGCGAGGATGTGATTGTCACAGCCAGGCAGTTCGGAGATATCCATAAGCTGCTTGAGATGTATGAGATAGACTTCGTATCCGTTGGAAAGCATGGCGTAAGCCTTTACGACAAGTTGAGGGAAAGCACACAAAGGGTGTTCAATCTGGTTGACATCATACATGGCGAAAGGGTTGATGTCGCCCTTAGCAAGCATTCTATTGAGCTTCCCAGAATCTCATTCGGTTTGGGAATTCCAAGCCTGTATGTTCTCGATAACGAAAAGGCATTGGCAGCAAACAAGCTGACCCTTCCTTTGTGTGACAGAATCATCGCTCCGACAAGCATTGACTTCTGGCAGCTTATGAAATTCGGTGCCGATCCGAACACGATAATTCCGTATGACGGCACATCCGAATTGATGCATTTCAAAAGCTTCGTGTACAACGACAACATCTTTGATGATTTGAATCTTGAACTGAATCATTCAAAGACAATACTGATGAGGCCGGAACCTTCCCTTGCATCATATCTTGATGTGGACTGCAGAAAATCGGTCCTGTCCCCTATTGTTGATGAGCTGAAGAATGTGGCCAACATTCTGATATTGCCGAGATTCAAGGAGCAGTCAGAAATATTCGAGGGAATCGAAAATGTCCATATACTGAAACCACCTGTCGACACATCAAGCATCATAAAGAAATCAAATCTGGTCATAGGGGCCGGCGGAACAATGAACAGGGAAGCCGCAATACTTCAGACTCCTGTCATTTCATGCTATCCGGGCGAAACCCTGTCAGTTGACCAGTATTATGTCGACAAGGGGCTGATGTATCGGTCCAACGATACCGATGATGTCATCGAAAGGGCACTGGAATACATTGTCAACCCCCATGAGAAAATCGATGTTGAGACTGATGACTTGTTCCAGGTGATTATGGATAACCTATATGATTTGGCAAAAAATGGAAAATAGTTATATAGTAATAACTCCAAATATTTAATATGACTATTTGTTGTTATTTTTTGGGCTGGTAGCTCAGATGGTAGATCGTCGCCTTGGCATGGCGGAGGCCCCGGGTTCAAATCCCGGTCAGTCCATTTATTTATTTATTAAATTTGAATTGTGATAGTAATATGTTGTTAATTGCTCAAAACCACTTACAGTTAATCGTTGAAGTAGGTATAATGCTGTTGGTCACATGGATTTTTGCATTGAACCTGATTCCATTGTCTTTAAGTGTTGTAACCTTCTTATCTTTGTTTATTATGGGTGGTTTCACACTTATTTTTGGAGCGGACATCGCTCTTTTGATACTGTCTTCGAGTCAGGCGGAATTCACTCACCCCTTCGGGCCGATAGCCCTCATGGGTTCGGTTGCCGCTTTGGCTTCCCTGAAGGTGATGAAGGAGTCGGGTGTAGATATACGGCCTTTGAGAAGGTTTGTGATATTGTTCCTTGTGGGAATTACCGTATTCGGCGGATTGATGCACAGGTCCTTTCTGGTCTTATGGCTGATAGGACTGTTTTTCGGCTATCTGATAATATCCAAATCATTCAGGGAAAAATCTGTATTTACCATGAAAAGGATTGGTCTGTTTTTAGGTGCTGCTGGAGTCGGTTTTGTTCTTTTGGAAGCCATCTCAAGGGTAACCGGCATGACAATCTTTTCACCTATGCTGAGGTTCAGCAGAATTGAGCAATACTCCCTGTCAAGTATTAAAACGGTATTGCATAATATCCAGTTAATAGGCCACAACGCAAAGGCTTCCTATTGGGGAGCAGAGGGCACGGCCTTTGCTGAGGGTTACATTACATTGCCGATGCAGTTCGTATTGTTCTTCGGCCTTCCTTTCCCGATGTTTTTCGGCATACTTGTAAACCAGAAGGATACCATCGACTATATGCTTCCTGGAATCTTCGGTTATGGTTTCGACTTCGGTATATTGGGTCTTGTGGGATTGGCCGCATTTGTTCTTGGAACAATACTGATAGGTTTTAAAGTATTGAACATGTACAGAGAAAAGAGAGAGAAGAACAATAAGAAATACCTGGGAAGAGAGGTATTGTTAACAGGAGCATTGGCTTCATTCTGTGCACAGGCGCTGATTGGAATGTTTGTGTTCAACAGGACAATCAACGGTATGGCATTATTGACGTTCATATTTGTGGGCACATTGATTTTGGCTAATGTCGTCACGCTCAAAACAAGATCATAGAGGTAGTTTTTATGAAAGCTTTAGTTTTACTTGGATGTCCGGAGACTCCATCCCAGACTCCAATGGCTGTTTATGTTTTTAACAAGTTGACAAAAATGGGTTATGACACCACCATAGCCGCAAACCCTGCGGCTTCCAAGCTCGTGAAGATATCCGACCCTGAAGGACTTTACAACCTTAACATCGTGGATTTGGAAAGGACTCTGGGCGACATCAATGAGGGGGACTATGATTTGCTGGTCGGCTTTGTTCACAAGGATGCTGCCGCATCATTTTTCGTGACATTCGACCAGATACTGCAGACCAAATCACTGGCGCTGGTATTTTCAAGGGATGCCGACGAAGTGGCTGAATTTGTAACGATGATTGAAGAAAGTGGAAGCAATGCGCTGATTGCAGCGGTAAGGGCTTTCCATAATCCTTCACCTATTAAAGTTAAGTTTGACAGAGCGATAAAGGAGTTTGAATAGAATGTCTTTTTGTTTGGATACTTACCTTCAGCAATCTGATGACTATGAAATCCATGCCTCAAAAGCGGGCTTCAAAGATTGTGCAATGATTATAAGATTCAAGGCTGACGATATTGTTTACATCAAGCCCGGCGACCAGGTGTTAGGAGTCAGGGTAATTGGAATTCCTCCGATACCAATAGGATTCGACCATGAGAAGGGCACTGTTTTTTTACCTTACACCAAGCCATGTCATGGAACATCAGTTGTAGAGCTTCCGATTGATGAGGAAGAAGTTGAGAAAATCAGAAAATTGGATACTGGTAACAAAAAATGAGATCCACTGTTGTTGGAAGCTTTCCGGTTGAAGTGAAGAATCCGTCTTCAACTAAAGATAAGCTACTGAATGCATTCGGTGCATATGACCCTTTTAAGGAAGCTATTGAAAGCAGTGTAATCGCTCAGTTTGATGCTGGCGTCGACATCATCTCCGACGGCCAGGTCAGGGGAGATATGGTTTCTATTTTTACAAGATATATTCCTGGAATGAAGATAGTTGACGGAAATACCGAAATCGTTTCAAAAATCAGGAATCCTACTCAGGAAATTTCAGTCAAGGATTTGCAGTATGCAAAGAAGGTCATGAAGGATTATTTCAATGGAGCTATCCCTGAAGGCAAGGGGGTCAAGGGAATAATCACGGGTCCTAATACAATCGTTCACTCATCAAGGATTGCCGGTTTTTATAGGAATAAAGAGGATGCCATCATTGATTTGGCACACTCATTGAAGTTTGAAGTGGATGCGATTGCAAAGAAGGTCGAGCCTGTCTATATTCAAGTCGATGAGCCTTTCCTGTCAACCGGAATGGTGGACATGAAGACTGCCCGAGAAGCAATCGACATACTGCACGACGGGCTGGAGATGCCGCTGGCAATGCATGTCTGCGGAATCCTTAAGGATGCATTCACAGACATTTCCAGGTTCAATGTGGATATCCTGGACTTTGAGTTTGCGGGAAACAGTGTCAATCTGGATGTGCTGAAGGAAAATTACAGTCTGGTTTCAGGCAAAAAGATAGGATTTGGATGTCTGGACTCATCCGTAAACGTTGTTGATGATGAGGTTGATGTCGATAAGCTGGTCACAGAAGCCATTGATATTGTCGGAAAGGACAATCTGCTTCTTGATCCTGATTGCGGACTTAGAAGAGCTCCGAAGGATGTGGCATTCGAAAAGCTGAGATTGATGAATGAAATTAAGGACAAATACAGTTAATCTTTTAAACATTAACAATTTACCGAATCATCACTGGTGTTTGAAATGACCGAATATTGCAGCAAATGCGGCGAAAAGCTAAAGGAAGATGCAGTGTTTTGTGCCAACTGCGGCGAGAAGGTTGCAGGTAAGCACAATAGTTTTTCAAACAAGCACATATTGCTAATAATTGCCATTTTTGCCATTCTAGCCATCTTTCTTGCAACAACCCTATTTTTGAACCAGGCTCAAACAGTCAAGGTCGACAATGTTGAGTTTGAAATCCCTGCCGATTATGTCAAGGAACCGCTTAGAACCGATGTAAGCTTTGACGGCAACGTCAAGTCAAGCGCCATGGGATGGAGCAATGACAAGAGCTACATTGAGATAGGGGTTACAAGGACTCCCGGAGAGGGCATAAACAGCGAAAAGGTTGCAGCCTCCTTGGGCGGAACTCCCACAAAGATGTATGGATATACCGGCTATTATCTGGAATATGAAAACGAGGGATATGCGTTCGTGTTTGGAATAAAGGATGAGGTCTGCATGATTTATGTTTCAGATTATGATGTCTTCGATGACATCAACGTAATCGGTGCGGTCTAGTTTTAAAAAATAAGTTTGTGGGATTAAAGTCAAATCCCAAATTCAACGATATTCATGTTTGAAGTTCTTGTCATATAGCTTGGACGCATTAAAGTCGCCGGGGTCAAGAACATCTCCCACCACAATCATTGCAGTCTTTGTTATATTGGCATCTTTAACTTTCTGTGCAATATCTGCAAGCGTTCCTTTAATTATTTGCTGGTCTGGCCAAGTTGCCTTTTTGACAACTGCAACTGGAGTGGTCTCTTCATAGCCCACAAGCAATTCGTCAACAACCTTGTCAATCATGCCGATTCCAAGGAATATGCACATGGTCGCATGATGTTTTGCAAAGCTGGCTATGCTTTCTCCTTCAGGCTTTGGGGTCCTGCCTTCTGGACGTGTGATGATGACGCTTTGTGAAATCTCAGGCAAAGTCAGTTCGGCTTCCAGAACACTGGCTGTTCCAAACAGTGAACTAACGCCTGGAATAATCTCATAATCAATGTCATGCTGTTTGAGTTCACGGATCTGTTCGGCAATGGCGCCGTAGATTGAAGGGTCTCCTGTGTGAACACGGGCAACAAGCTTTCCTTCGTTCACCGCTTCGGTGATGATTGCATCAGTTTCCTCTAAATTCAGATAGGCGCTGTTGTGGATCTCACAATCTTCCTTTGCAGGACATAAGACATTCTTATTAACAAGTGAACCTGCATAGATTATGACATCTGCCTTTTCAATAACGTTTCTTCCTTTAACAGTGATTAAATCAGGATCTCCTGGTCCTGCACCAACAAAAATAACCTTGCCTTTCATGATATTATCTTTTACTTCAAGTATTATTTAATTATTTTGTATCAAAATTGACTTCGGTTTGGAGCAAAGTTTATTAATACTCAAAATAATTAAAAAATATGGACAATAAAGGTTTTATTTCAATAGAATATCTGTTTTCATTATTCATTCTTATCATTATTGCTTTAGGAGTGTTATTTTTCGCATCCTCTGCAATAGGGTCAAGTTTGAATATTGAAGATAGTCTAGCGCACAGGCTGATTCTGGATGACCTGTCCAATCAGATCAGTCAGGTAAACTCCAACGGGATAGGTTATTCGAAAAGCATCAAACTGCCCTCGGATAGGGGGTATTTTGAAATCACCGTTGAAAGGAACAAATTGACGATGGAATACGCCGACAGGAAGGGTGAGACCCTGATGATGCCTGCAGACATGGATTCAAAATATAAGCTGGTCAGCGGAAGGAGCTATCTGATAACAAAGACTGCAGATGGGGTTGTGATAACATGATGGATGACAGGGGCCAGGTTTCGGCCGAATTTTTGTTTCTCTTTGGCGTTCTAATACTGATTGTCATGCTGGCCATAGTCTTTGCGGCAAACGAGCAGGAACTGAACATTGCAATGGCGGCTGCCCGAAGCGGTGCAAATGAGGGCCTTGCAACTTCCTCAAGTGCAATGTATCCCGAAGACACGTTTCGCGACTATTCGAATTCTAAAACGAGCCTGCTCTATCCATACTCAGTTGAGATAGTCAACGTTTCGTATAGCGAGCTGGGCCATGACGCAAATTATGACAAGAAGAGGATACAGTTCAGGGTTTATGCCAAAACCTCCGAAAGGTTCGACACATCCGAGTTGGTTTCAATCGGAGATAGGATAAACTACAATCTGAGAAAATCGGTTGCGCAAAGCTTCAACAGCACCTCCTCGACAAACAGATTGTACAATCCGGTCTTCTCGCCCCACTATGTCTACACAACAGCTAATGTTAAATGGGTATAGGGACATAATGTTAAACATGACAAGATATGAAAAGGGCAAAAAGACAATAGAAGACATTCAGGATAGGTCAGTTGAAGAGATTTTCAAGGACCTTGATGACATCGCACCGGACCTGTCAAGGTTCGTGATAGAGTTTCCATATTCCGAAATCTACACACGCGAGGAGCTGGACCTGAAGACACGTGAAATCTGCACCGTAAGCGCATTGACTGTTCTTGGAACGATTCCTCAGCTCAAGGACCACATCAACGCCGCATTGAACGTGGGAAACTCTCCAACCGAAATAGTTGAAGTCATCATGCAGATGAGCGCCTACTGCGGCTTTCCAAAGTCAATCAATGCAATGGTTGCCGCAAAGGAAGTGTTCAGCGAAAGGGGTCTGCTGTAGGTGGAATATGCACAATATTGACGGGATTAACATTTCCGATATCAATCCGGACAGGGTATGCCTGAACTGCAAGCACTGGCAGGTCAGCGTTCAGTTGAAGGGCTCTGCAGAAGGTGTGATCTGCCGGCTGAGCCGACAGCATACGAATCCGACTGACACCTGCAGCCAATTCATGCCGAACAGCACATTCGATAGCCTGCAGGACCCGAACAAGTATCACGACAAGTCACGTAAAATGAATGTTTTCAAGAGGTTCTGATGACTTTCGAAGCGATAGCCTCCAAACTGCAGGATGAGTTGGCCGATGCAATCAAATCAGGTAATGAAGTCAATGACTATGAGCTGATAGTCTACAAATACGTATTCATCAGCGAGCTGGGAATTCCCCTTATGGAGGATTTGGGCATTGAAATTACTGGTGATTCCTTCATATTGTATATCATTCCAGATGATTTGGAATTTGGTGTCTTAAGGGATTTGGTCGATGCTTTCGACAAATTTCAAGCTGTTTTCATGCCAAACCCATATAATGTTATAAAATTAGGATTCAAACTATTTTAGATTTTAAAGATTCTGCGGGCGTTGGTGGTGGTGATTTCGTCAACGGTCTCGACATCCATATTTTTTATTTCGGCAATCTTGTAGACTGCATTGACAACATTTGCAGGCTCGTTTCTCTCTTCTTTGGTCATTGCAAGATAAGGACTGTCGGTTTCTGTCAACACGTAATCCAAATCTATCTTTTCAATCAGATCCTGGTGATGCTTTGAATAGCACAGCATTGTTGAAAAGCTCATCACGGCATTGTCCATGTTCATGATCTTTTTGGCGGTCTTCAGGCTTCCTCCGTAGCAGTGGAAAATAAAGTATGGAATGTCCTCATATTCGGGGATGATGTTTACCGCCTTTTTCTCGCAGTCCCTCACATGCATCACGATAGGCTTTTTATACTCATTTGCAAGTTCAAGAAATCCCTTGAATATCTCCTGCTGCCTTTCGCGCAATGCCTTGTCGGTAACGTAAAAGTAATCCATTCCGACCTCGCCGATGGCAACGATGTCATTTAAATATTTGTCAATGTTTTCATGTGACGTTTTGATGTCTTCTTGTGTGGCGTTCTGTGAGCTAACCGGGTGAAAACCAAAAGTGGGATAGATGAAACCTTCATAATCTTTGGAAAGCTGCAACACTTCCATGTTGCTGTCGTTGCTGTATCCGGAAACGATTACATGGTCCAGTTTATCCTTGGCCCTTCCGATGACCTCCTCACGGTCACAGTCAAAGTCCTTAAAGTCAATGTGGCAATGGGTGTCTATCATTTTTAAACTCCAAATCTTCTCTCACGTTCCTGGTATGACCTTATGGCCCTTATGAAGTCTACCTTTCTAAGCTCCGGCCATAGTGTTTCGCAGAAATAGAGTTCTGAGTAGGATGACTGCCAAAGCAAAAATCCGCTCAGACGTTCCTCGCCGCTGGTACGGATAATCAGATTAGGGTCTGCCAGTCCCTCGGTATAGAGGTTTTTGCTTACAAGGTCCTCGTCGACGTCATCGATGGTGATTTCGCCGGCCTGGACCTGTTCGATGATCTTTTTGAAGGAGTCTATGATTTCCAGACGTCCGTCGTATCCAATGGCTATATTGAAGAGTCTTTTTTCATAGTGTGCGGTTGCATCTTCCGCTTCCTTTATTGCTTCGCGAACGCTTTCAGGCATAAGCTCGGTTCTGCCGACCACCTTCACCCTGACCTCGTTTCTGCGTATCTTTTCATGGTCGACCAGCCTCTTGAAGTTTTTGACAAAGAGATTCATCAGGCCCTCGACTTCGTGGGGTGGCCTGTTGAAGTTTTCTGTTGAGAATGCATAAACTGTAATGATTTCGATTCCAAGTTCGATACTCCAGTCAAGAACCTTTTCCAGAGTGTCCACGCCTATCTCATGTCCTTTGATTACGTCAATGTTTCCCTGAAGTTTGGAGTATCTTCTGTTTCCATCCATAATTATAGCAACATGTTTTGGCATCTTTTCCGGCTTCAAATCACGTGTGATATACCATTCATATAATCTATAAAGTATGTTTTCTGACATTTCCATCACTTATCTTGATAATTCATCAGCTAATGTTAAACTACGGACATATCCATCAATGCTTTGGGCTCTGCTTGTATCGATATATATTCTGTCAATGCCGAATGTCACGGCTCCATGGCTCGGCCAGGAGTCAAGTAAAACGAGTGTCCTGAAGATTATGTTTCCAACCCTTCCGTTTGGAGCGATGATGATGTTCGGATTGTCCTGTATTGCCTGTTCTATTAAAATGAAGTAGTTTTTGACCTCTTCTGAAGTGTTTTCCTCTATCAGTTTTGTCAGCTTCTTGCTGTCGATAATTGAATTTGACACTTCGCTGCCTCTTCCAAAGTCATCCTCCCTTCCTTCAGCCAGGATTGCGATTTTAGGCTTCTTTCCGACTTTTTTGAGAAATTCAATGCAGTGCAATACGATCTCATACCTTTCCTCAACGCTATTGCCTTCATCGATTCCGACTGGGGTCAGAAGAAATTCATGCCCGTCTCCATTGATGTAGGTCGCTCTTGACAGTTTAGGGTAGTGCGCTTTAAGCTCTTGCATGATATTGGACGCAGGAAGTGAACCACGAACCACTGCATCGATATTATCATCTAAGACAGCTTTTATTAAGTCATTGTCACTATAGATTAGTCTTATATCCGTTTTTGGGTGTTTTTCTTTGAAAATATGGCAAGCCTGTATTATATTTTCGTTTTCACCAACACCAATAGCTATTGTTTTCATTAATTTAATATATGTAATTCATTATAAATTAAAGTTTTCTAATTTTCGCCCTGTTGAACTCCTATGTTTGAGTTTTAGTTGATTGATTAATATTATTAACTAATGTTTTTGGTCTTGTTTCCATTTTTTGCAATCGTGTGATTCTACTTTTGTATTAAATAATCAAAACATTAATATATGCTTATTTCAATTCATTCAACCCCTGAACAGATTTAAAACACCAATGTTAATGCCTCGATGTTCCAACAAGTCCAAAATCTTGTTCTGGATAAATGTGATTCCAATTGCCGCAGCAAGAATTGCTAAATAATTAACTGTCCAATGAACATCTCCCAAAAAGACAGTGGCCAATTTTACAAACATTATGTGCCACAGATATATCCAAAGCGAGGAGTTGCTTAAAAATTCAATAACAATGAATCTCTTTAGATTGGCTTGCTTAAAAATACTCAAAAGTAGAAATGATGCGAATAGAGAATAGCTGACATAGTAGATTGTCGGAGGATATTTCATTATCTGTGTCGGCTGAAATCCGTTAAAGATCGAAGCAACCGCAAAGGCTGATGCAATGAATGTAATCAAAAACAATAATGAGATTCCATAATCCTTTTTGTAGCTTGTATTTTTTGAAAGCATTCCAAGAATGTAAATCAATCCATAAGGAATAGCATAGGCAACAAAATATTTGAATATTGCATTCAAATCAGAATAACCTAAAAATACGAACAATTCATAGAGAACATAAATAACCAGCAAAATTGCAAGTTTCATTTTACCTGATTTGATTTTATCATTGAAATAATAAATGATTGGTGTTAAAAAAGCACAAATCAAATATATCCGGATTATCCAAACGTAACCGATACCGTTTAAAAGCAGAAAGCTGCTCAATACAGTTTTATAGTTATAGGGATATGCTCCGCCAGAATTTGTGATGAAGATATATGACAATATGAAATATATTGCCAAAAAAATCCAAGTTGGAAACAGCAGCCTTTTAATCCTTTTCCAGTAATAATTCAAAAGGGAATTATTGCTTTGAACGCTTCGCTTATATGAATCAACGGCTAGAAATCCTGAGATGATTACCATCAGAGGAGCATCGAAATTTCTAAGCTGAAAAATCAATGGATTTTTGCAGACATGAGCCAGTATGATGCACAATAATCCCAATACCTTAAGATAATCGATGAATACTATTCTTTCATGTCCCATTATAATCCACTTTAACGTTATTTAAAAAATTATGTGTAATTTTTAATAATTAAATATTTGCTTGGCATTGTGTTGGCAGAAATTAGTTTTTTGATACTGTTATAATGTAAATCTAAAAAATACCATTTTTCACATAAATCAGGTCGATGTGATATTTCAAGTGAAAAAATTCTAGGATTTCAACATTGCCCTAATTTTTACGCTGTGAAAAATTTTTAAGTGATTAAGTCTAAAATAGTATCAAGTTGTGGGGATGTTCATGGCAGGTAACCTTAATGAATTGTCAAAGTATAGCATGGAAGATACGGAAAAGTCAAAGCTGATTAAGGAGGCTCTAAATGAATCCATAAAGGCCAGTTTCATTCAATGCTCTAAAGCGGACCTTTCATTGGAAATGAAGAAGATTGCTGAGCGTAGCTACGATTATGATGAGGATGTCTGCAATGAAGTGGAACAGGATTCACTTCCGGGCGATTTGAGGGAAGAGCCTAGAATTTTACGTTCCGTTTCCCTCATGGGAATGATTACCAAGTATTGTCCGAAATGCGGCAGAAAGTATCCGAGGCGTGAAAACGTCTGCATGGACTGTCTGGTTCATCTGAAAAACATTTCTGATAGGATAGACGTTAGTGAAATCCAGTCAAATCCCCAATTCATATGCAATGGGCAAAACGACTACAAATCCTTTGGGGAAATATTGGACAAGGAGAATCTCCTGAAAATTACTGATTTTGACTTTACAATCGATGACTACTCGGCCGTTCTCCATGACATCAAAGCCCAGGCATTCATGAATTTTGATAATCTGGTTAAGGAAAATGAGATAGACTTTGACGAGCTCGATATCCTTGAAAAGATAATTCTATTCACCAAATCATTTGTTAAAGTTGACTATAAATCATATGGGGGTCAATTGGGATATTTTGAATCGGACGTGATTTTGATTGATGACAGACAGACAAAATCCCTTCAGATAACCACATTGATTCATGAGCTGTCCCATTTCCTAATTCAGGAGATACTGATTCATATTCTTTGCAGATTATGGGATTGCTCTCGAAATTCAATAGTCCAGACCCTGGCCGCTTTCATATTGTCATACGATGATTTTACTCTTTTAATCGATGAATATTCCGCTCACAACGTTGAGGGAAGGTTCACGCTGTTCGGTTTTCAGGACTATTCCTCATTTACCCTAATCGAGCAGAGAATGAAAGGGGAGAGAACCGTTGATGATATTGAAATCACCAAGATGATTGGAAACACCTTTGCGTTGTCCATTAAGGAGATATTGGAATCATTGATTGACAAGCAATTGCGTGAAGATATAAAAGAGCAATTTCTAAAGGATGTTCTGGACAGGCCAAATTACAGGGCCTTGGAAATGGAAAACTGCCAGATTTTAAATGATGGAGGTTTCATCAAGGCAATCTGGTTGATTTTAAATGAGGGTCTTGAAGTTGCATCCTCAAGCATTGATGAGCTGATGGCCATTCAGAAAAAATAGAATGATTTATTAATGAGTAAATCTAACCATTAACTGTAACAATCACCATTTTTGAGTGCCGAGAGGGTAAATAAAGCACAACCAATGCAATTTTGCCCGGTGAAACAATCTTTTTTTCAAAAATGTCTGGTTGATTAAATCATAGGTGTTGATGATGAGCAAGGAGAAATGGGTAGAGTCATTGTTGGATGATATGGTTGAAAGTCAATGGAGCGAAGACATCATAAACAGGCAATACGAGCGCTTGAGCCGGCTGGCCGAGGATCTGGAGCCGATTAATCAGTTCTCTTCAAGGGAACTTGCCGACCAGGAGAGCCAACTCAAGGATTTCGAAGCGCAAATCGAGGGCTTTTCCAAAAGCGATTATGAAGATTATCTGATTTTACAGGCGGTTTCAAGCATTCAGGAGGAGGACTGCTTTGAGGAAATAGAATTCAGTGATGAATATCTTGAAGGCATGATCAGACAGCACCTGGAGGAGGAAAGGGACTTTCTTGACATGGTCATGAAGGAGGCCATTGCCGAGGAGGATTACTTCCAGGATTATGTTGAAAGGAGGCTCTATGAGGCGCATCTTGCCGACTATCAGGATTATTCGGATGATGAGGATTTATACATTGTCGAATATCCCGTTGAAAAGGACATGTTTGATGATTTGGGCGACACAAGCTACATGGATCAGGGAATATTCAAGGGCGCCGATACCGACGGTCTTGAAGAGCCTTTTAAATATGTGTATTATGAGGAAATCATTTTCGACGATTTTGATGACGGGGGTCATGACCATATCGATTCGGAGGATTTCTATGATGAATCAAGCGAGTTCATTGACATCGGAAGCGCTCCAGACAATCCTGCATCTGAAGAGCCGGCTGATGATGTTGAAGAGCTAATCAGGGAAAGGCTGTTTGAGGAGAAGTATCTCGACAGGATATTTGTTGAAATCATCAGAAAAGAGGATTACTGGGATAGGATAATCAGGGAAAAGCTGGAAAATGATGAAAATCTGGACGCAAAAATAAAGAGGCTGCATTGATTTTCATCTTCTTTTTGTTTAGAAAATGACTTATATTTTGACAACAAATCTTAATTCATGAATGTGGAAGACAAAATATTAAACCTAAACCGTGAACACACTGGCAACAGTGCAGACATCAGCGACCTGCTTTTGACAATCATAACCAAATTCCAGCTGTTCGAGCCTTGTTCCTACCTCTCTGAGGATGATGAATGGGTCAATGTCAGTCTGATTTCCATTGAAGACAATGGAAACGGCCAGTCACTGAGCATTCGCAAAAGCGAAATCACGACCTTGGGCATTTTCAACCGTGAGGAAATTGAAATCAATTTCGCTCCACAAAACGAATCCGAGGACCTTTATCAATGAAGGAAATTCTTCTCGATGAGGACTTCGATGTTGACATTCTGACAGAGCAGATTTCCCGAATCATGGAACGGTGGTCCATTCAGTTTTTGGACATCAACGGGCCCAACTGGGTCATATATGACTATGATATGCGCATCAAATACCTCTTTCAGTTTCAGGTGGATTTCAATGACTTGGAAACCAGAATAAAATTGGAGGACCTGAAGCTGAACGTAATCCATCACATAGAATCTATAAAGGATGAAACCACTTACAGGGACAATCTGGCGAATGCGGTGTTCATAAAATAAAAAAAAGAATTAAAGTTATTTAATTCTTGTATTGTAGTATCTGACACCATCGGTGTCGTATGTGTACCATCTGTCAACTTCAGCGTCATATTTCTCGCCGACCACGGTTACGTATGAATCGCTTTGAGGGTTATAGACCCTGTGAGTTGCATTGCTGGTATTAGTATCGTTTCTTGTGGAATTATCTCCAACAACAGTGTCGTTTTTAACATTGCCCTCCTTGTCAATCATGATGACATCTGGCGTGTCATTGACTGGGTTATCGGAGGTGGTGTTTTCAACAGTAACGTTGTTCACTGAAGGTTCACTATTGGTGGTGACAATGTATGCTCCGAGTGCCAAAAGTGCAATTACCAGAATTGCAATGGCAATCAAAATGATATTGTTTTTTTCCATTGTTTATCACCTTAGTATCCTATTTGTCTAAACTAGTATATATTAGTCACTAACATCATAGTCATCAATTATGCAATATTTGAATTCGGGATGTTTTCGGGTGATTTCTTTCAGCATTTTGCTTTTGACTTCTTCCCTGTCGGCATCAAAGTCAACAATTAGGTCAAAGGTTATGAGCTTTTCTGCTTCATAGACTATGAATGCGTGTATTTCAATAATCTCTTCGTATCCTGAAGCGATTTCATACACGTCATTTCTTATATCGCTGAATCTGTTGTTTATCGCATATATTCCGACCGTCAGCTTGACTGAAAATTCCGCATATATTTTCATTGAAATCCTGCGGGTCAGATTCTGAATGTCCAATGCGGTTAGGCTGTCGTCGATTTCGATATGCACCGATCCCTGTATCTCTTCTGGACCGTAATTGTGCAGGTCCAAGTCATATGCTCCATAGACTTCCGGAAATTCATTAATCGAGGCCTTGATTTTTGTGGACAGCTCGGAATCTGCCCTTGAGCCAATCACGCTGTCGATGGTTTCCCGTATCATGTCGATGCTTGCCTTGATGATTACAATAGCTATTATCACTCCCAGGATTCCTTCAAGGGAAATGTGGAAAAATATCGATATCAGGGCAGCGGCCAGTGTTGAAAGGGACAGGACAGAGTCGAAGAGTGCATCGCTTCCAGATGCGATAAGTGCCTGCGAGTTGATGTCCTCGCCGACATGCTTCACATAGTAGCCCAAGGCAAGCTTCACAACTATTGCAACGGTAACGATTGCAAGCGAGACGGTGTCGTAATTCGTAACGTCCGGAGTGAAGATCTTGGGCCAGGATTCCATCAGTGCGGTGATGCCTGCCAACAGGATGATTTCCGCAATGACAATGGATGAGAAGTATTCGATTCGTCCATATCCATAGGGATGACTTTTATTTGGAGGTCTGTGTGCAAGTTTTGCTCCGATTATCGTGATTATTGAGGACAATGCGTCTGTCAGGTTGTTGACTGCATCCATGGTAATCGCAATGGAGTTTGTCATTATTCCGACGAATGCCTTGAATGCGACAAGGATGAGATTGACGGCAATTCCGATTATGCTTGTTTTAATGATTCTTTCCTGTCTTGACATAATTTAATATTTATTTTCTCATAATTTAAATGCTATGTATTTTTTTTATGCAAAAAGTATAAATACATTCAATCTTAAATTAAGTTCAAGGAGGCATGACATGTCAGTGTATGATTTTGAAGTTAAAGACGGTGATGGAAATGTGGTGTCGCTAAGCCAATATGAAGGCAAGGTGCTTTTGATAGTGAACTCAGCGACCAAATGTGGCTTCACGCCGCAGTATACGGAACTTAACGAGATATACGCAGAATTCAATGAAAGGGGCTTTGAGATTCTGGACTTTCCATGCAATCAGTTCGGAGGTCAGGCTCCCGGAACAACAGAGGAGATTGCTGAGGTCTGCCGGTCAAAATGGCTGGTGCCGTACACGATTTTTGAAAAGATAGATGTCAATGGTGAGAATGCATCGCCGCTATTTGAATATCTCAAGGAGGAGCAGCCGTTCACAGGTCTGACAGGAAAAGGCGCCGGCAAGCTCAAGATTGTTGTCAAGATGAAGGACAGGCATTACAAGGACAACAATGACATCAAATGGAATTTCACCAAGTTCCTCGTTGACTGTGAAGGCAATGTGGTGCGCAGGTTCGAGCCGACTGAGGACTTAGGGGCTGTGAAGGAAGCCATTGAGGCTCTCTTATAATCCCTTTTTTTAATATTGCTTATTTGAGTTATTGCTTATCTGTCCTTGTGTGAAAAATGAAGATGCATATGTGTTCAGGCATTTGAATATCCGTTAATTTTACCATTTTTCAGCATTCATGGTCTGCATTGTTGGCATTGCTGAATCTGTAAATTAGAGATATGGTGTCGCTTTAAATATGTTCTCATATTCGGTGCCACTGCCAGTATTTCTTGAAGTTGCATTGTCATATAACATTGAACTGTCACTAAAATATTATTAAGTATGAATTACAGAAATATATTTACATAATAAAGGTGCAAGCAAATGTATAAAAAAATATTATTACCTACAGACGGTTCAACCTATGCAGACCAGGAAGTCGAAAGAGTGGAAAATCTAATTTCAGAAGATGGTGAAGTAATTGTTTTATCTGTTGCTGGCAGGTTGACATCCAGCGCTTTTCAGCCACGAAGAAAAGTCAAGAAAGTAAATGAAAAGCTCAAAAAGGATGCCCACAGATTTGTAGAAAACATGGCTGCGAAATTCGATGAAAGCCTGAATGTCAAAAAGATGGTTGTAACAGGTTTTCCGGCCGAGACGATCAATCAGGTGGCTGAAGATGAAGGCGTCGATTTGATTGTGATTTCCGCATCAGGAAAAAGCGGGATCCACAGGTTTGTCATAGGCAGCGTAGCCGAAAAGGTGCTTAAGAACAGCAATGTGGATGTGCTTTTGGTCCACAATGACGAAGGTGAATCATGAACTCAAAAGCTCTTGTAACCTTAGCAATCATAATTCTGATAATCCTCATAGGAGGTTTCATGTTTGTCCAGGGAAATTCCCACAACACCAAGGTTGACGTCATAAGCAACTCCTCCCTCAAAAACGGGGACATGGTTCAGATTGTCCTGACTGATGACTACAGAAACATCTATCCTGGAGAAGCGGTTCACATTAAGATTCTGGACGATTCCGGCTGGGCGAACAACTATGATGTTGTAACAGATGATTCCGGTGAAGCCGCTGTCGTTTTGGAAACCTATGAAAACGGAAACTATACCATCCACACGAACTACAACGGAACATTGTTCAACAAGGCATACCACGGTGTGGATTCATTGGTAATCGATGACGGATATGATTACTAATATTTTTTTTTAATTCAACGTTGAAAAGTGAATCAAATGGGTGAAATAGAAATGGATTTCATCACGCTGCGTGATGGAATCATAAATATTTCAGGCTATCTCAAAGGAGATGACGCTGATGCAAAAATCGTGTTTTCTGTCAATGGACAGGAATGCGTTCCCGATTCCTATGACTACCCCACAAGAAGGGATGAACTCATTTTCAATTTTGACATAGACATCCCGGTCGAAGACGGCAAACTGGTCATCGATGTCAAAGCAGACAACGGTGAAGCCTATCCCATCAGATTCAGGAAATTCTGCAACCTGTCCGAATACAGCAGCTATTATGTGAAGGACGGCAAGATAGTTTATTATGACGGATCGTTTAATGTGGTGGAATATTCCTATTCCAGACTGTTGGGTCTGGAATTGAGGGGCCTGGCAAATCTGATTAGAAAAAGGCCTGCCTTCTTTGCCCAGGCGATTCTCTTTAGGCTGATGTATCTTGTGTTGTATCCGATAATGAAGAACCGGGAAATCTGGATTGTAATGGACAGAAAGACAATGGCCGATGACAATGCGGAGCACTTCTTCAAGCATGCAGTCGGCCAGGATGATGGCATCCGCAAGTTCTTCGCCATCCACAACTCCTCAAGGGACTTCAATAGGCTAACTAAACTTTTCGCAAAGCACATACTGGACTGCGATTCGGTAAAGCACAGGTTCTACTACATGTTCACCAAAAAGCTGATATCATCACAGGGCTC